>JASHYF010000017.1 GCA_030043235.1 Solirubrobacteraceae bacterium
CGCCGCCCCCGCGGCGCGCCGGCATCTGTTAGTGCAGGAGGTCGAGCGTGTTTTCAGCGTCGTTGACGAAGTACACGCCGCGCTCGTCGTTGGCCACCGTCAGGCCGAACAGGCCGCCTTCGCCGGCTTCCGTTTCCACCGGCTGGAACTCGGCGCCCGCGGGCGTCGTCTCGACGATCTCGCCGTTCCCGCCGTTCGTGCTCACCACGTCGCCGTTGGGGGCGATCGCGAGCCCCAGCGGCCCGTCGAGGAAGCCGCCCCTGGCGACCGTCACGCCGCCCGCCGGCAGCGAGCCCGGGCCGCCGCGGAACAGCGCGCCGGGCACCGCGGCGATGCGGTTGCCGACGCTGTCGGCGACGTACAGCGTCCCTTCCGGGCCAAGCCCCACGCCCGTAGGCCCGACCACCAGCGCCGATTCGCTCGTCTCCTCCGGGAATCCGCCGGCGATCACCCTCTCGCTCGTCACCTGCGGCGCACCCCCCGGCGGCGTGACCAGCTCGATCCGCGCCACCGTGCCGCCGTCCGTGGGTTTTTCGCCGCCTTCCACCGTGCCGTTCAGCACGTTCGTGACGAACAGCGTCGCGAACGGCCCGGCGGAGATCGCCGTCAGGTCCCACGGGCCGTCGATCGGAGGACCGGAGATCGTCTCGACGACCCTGCCAGCGCTGTTCAGCACGATCAGACAGCCCGCCTTCGCGTTGCGCGCTTCGCCGTTCGCCGCCGGCAGGCTCCCCACGACCACGTAGCCGCCGGGGAGGACCGCCAGCGCGGTCGTCAGGCCGACGCCGCCCGGGCACGCGCCCGGCAGCCTCGCCGCGTCGATCTGCGCGAACACCGACAGGCCGCCGCCCGGGGTGAGCTGCACGAGCGTGGTGCCCGTCCCCTGCAGGTTTTCGAAGTCGTTGAAGTTGCTCACGAGGATGTCGCCGCGCACGAGCGAGCCGGCGCTGCTCGCCACCTGGACGACCCCGTAGGGGTTCACGTCGCCGTTGCCCGGCACGCCGGCGCCGAGCACCGGCACGGTGCTTCCGACGGTGCTCACCGTCTTGAACTGGCCTATGAACGAGCGTTCGAACGCCTGCGAGGAGGCGGGCGAGATGGCGGCGAGCGCCGCCAGCGCGCCCAGCGCCGCGAGCATGCTCGCGGCGGCGGCCGTCAACCGGCCGCGTGCGGGCTTTGACATTGGTCTCTCCTGTCTCATGGGGTCTCCACGGAGGGCCACGCCCGCCGTGCGCTCACCGCGCGGCGCAGCCTCCTCTCGCCGTTCAGACTCCGGCCGGCGGGCAACCTTCCCGCGCGGAGCGCTCGCTGGTAATACGCTCTCGCCGCACATGGCGCAGAAGATCGAGAGAGTGGGCGTGCTGGGGGCTGGGCTGATGGGCCACGGCATCGTGCAGGTGGCGGCCGAGGCGGGCCACGAGGTGGTCGTGCGCGAGCTCGACGAGGCGACCCTGCAGAAGGGGCTGGGGAAGGTCGAGAAGCAGCTCGCGCGCGCGGTCGAGAAGGGGCGCTCCTCGCGGGAGGACGCGGACGCGGTGCGCGCGCGCATCCGCGGCACCGTCCACTACCGCGACCTCGCCGACTGCGACCTCGTGATCGAGGCGATCACCGAGAGCCTGCCGCTGAAGCTCGAGATGTGGCGCGAGGTCGACGAGATCGTCAAGCCCGACGCGGTGTTCGCCACCAACACCTCGTCGCTGGCTGTCGTCGACCAGGCCGCCGTCACCGGCCGCCCGGAGCGGTTCGTCGGCCTTCACTACTTCAACCCCGCGCAGGTGATGAAGCTCGTGGAGGTCGTGCGGTGCGTGACCACCGGCGAGGACGCCTTCCAGACGGCGCTCGAGTTCGCCCGCGGCGAGGGCAAGCTCGCGATCCCCACGCGCGACCGCGCGGGCTTCATCGTCAACCGCCTGCTCGTGCCGTACATGCTCGACGCCATCCGCGCCCGCGAAGAAGGGGTGGGCTCGATCGCGGAGATCGACGAGGCGATGAAGGCCGGCGCCGGACACCCGATGGGGCCGCTCACGCTCGCCGACTTCGTCGGCCTGGACACGCTCGGCTCGATCTGCGAGGTGCTCTTCGACGAGTTCCGCGAGCGTCGCTTCGCCCAGCCTCCCGCGCTGCGCAAGATGCTCTCCGCCGGCTGGTTCGGGCGCAAGTCGGGGACCGGCTTCTACGACTACTCCGGCGAGACTCCAACCGAGAACCCCGGCATCTGAGCGTCCGGCGTGAGCGCGCCGGCGCACGAGCGCAGGCGACTTCCGTCGCTCGCCCGCGCGGGCCGGCGCACGGGCGCAGGCGAGTTCCGTCGCTCGCCCGCGCGGGCTGGCGCGCGGGCGCCGACTGGACTACATTCAGAGCATGCCCGACCCCTCGCAACTGCGCGTCGCGGACGCCGACCGCGAGCAGCTCGTGGAGGAGCTGCGCGACCACGCGCTCGCGGGACGGCTCACCTCCGAGGAGCTCGAGGAGCGCGTCGGCGCGGCCTACCGCGCGACCACGCGAGCGGACATCGACGCGCTGCGCACGGACCTGCCGGTGAGCGCCAAATCGATCGCGCTCGAGCTGCGCAAGCGCAAGGGCAAGCTGCGCAGGCGCCTCGCGCAGGAGGCGGGGGGAGGGCTGGGCGTCTCGGGGCTCGCCGTCGGCGTGTGGGCTGCCGTGGGCGCGCACGGGGGCTTCTGGCCGGGATGGGTGATCGGCGTGACGATGCTGCCCATCGTCCGCGACTCCTGGCGGCTGTTCGGCCCGGCGTCCGACCTGGAGGTCGTGGAAGCGCGCATGCAGAGACGCCACGAACGGCGCCTCGCGCGCGGGGATAGCACGGGCGGGCGGCGATACCGCCACCGCCACCGGAGGCTGCCGTGGAGCGAGGGCCCGCCGTGGTGAGCGGGTGCGGGCTGACGCGCCCGGCGCAGCGGCGTGGGCGCGGCGGAGCAGCGTCGCGGTGAGCGGGTGAGCTCACTGAGCGACGCGAGCGCGCGCGCGCTCGCGGGAGGGCCGGAGCGCCATCGCGAGAAGGCGCGCGAGCAGGGCAAGCTGGCGGTGCGCGAGCGCGTCGCGCTGCTGCTCGACGACGGGTCGTTCGCCGAGGAGGCGCTGCTCGCGAACTGGCAGGAGGACGGGCTCGGCGCCGACGGCGTCGTCACGGGGGTGGGGGAGATCGACGGGCGGCCGGTCGCGCTGATGGCCAACGACCCCACGGTGAAGGCCGGCTCGTGGGGGCCGAAGACGGTCGAGAAGATCCTGCGCGTCCAGGAGCGCGCGCTGTCACTGCAGGTGCCGATCGTCTATCTCGTCGACTCCGCCGGCGCGCGCATCACCGAGCAGGTGCAGATGTTCCCCGGCCGGCGCGGCGCCGGGCGCATCTTCCACAACCAGGTGAAGCTCTCAGGCGTCGTCCCCCAGGTGTGCGTGCTGTTCGGCCCCTCCGCCGCCGGCGGCGCGTACATCCCCGCGTTCTGCGACGTCGTGATCATGCGCGAGGGCAACGCCTCCATGTATCTCGGCTCGCCGCGCATGGCCGAGATGGTGATCGGCGAGCAGGTCACGCTCGAGCAGATGGGGGGCGCGCGCATGCACACCGGCGTGTCCGGATGCGCGCACCAACTCGTCGCAAGCGACGCCGAGGGCATCCACTTCGCACGCACGTATCTCTCTTATCTTCCAAAAAACTGGCGAGAGCAGCCGCCGCCGAAGGCGCCCGCGCCGCCGCGCGCAAACGACGACCGGCCGGCGATCGCCGAGCTGATCCCCGCCGACGAGAACAAGCCGTTCGACATGAGGCTGCTGATCGACGCCATCGTCGACGGTGACTCGCTGCTCGAGATCCAGCCGCGCTGGGCGAAAGAGCTGATCGTCGGCTTCGCCCGCCTCGACGGCCGCACGCTCGGCGTCGTCGCCAACCAGCCCAAGCACAAGGGCGGCGTGCTGTTCAGCGACTCCGCCGACAAGGCCGCGCGCTTCATCTGGACGTGCAACGCCTTCAACCTGCCGCTGCTGTTCCTCGCCGACGTGCCCGGCTTCATGATCGGCACGCAGGTCGAGCGCCAGGGGATCATCCGTCACGGGGCGAAGATGATCTCCGCCGTCAGCGAGGCCACCGTGCCGAAGATCTCCGTGATCGTGCGCAAGGCCTACGGCGCCGGCCTCTACGCGATGGCCGGGCCCGCGTTCGAGCCCGACTGCTGCATCGCGCTGCCCAGCGCCTCGATCGCCGTCATGGGCCCGCAGGCGGCCATCAACGCGGTCTACTACAACCAGCTCCAGGCGATCGGCGACGAGGCGCAGCGGGCTCGGCAGACCGATGAGCTGCGCGAGGAGTACGCCGCGGACATCGACGTCCTGCATCTCGCCTCCGAGCTGGTCGTCGACGCGGTGATCGAGCCCGAGGCGCTGCGCGGCGAGCTCGTGCGTCGCTTCGCCCATGCTCAGTCCAAGCAGCGGAGCTGGCCCGCGAAGCACAATCCCGTCACGCCGGTGTGAAAGGTGTGGCAGGAATCTGATGTGTGGAAAGAACTGGTGTGTGGCGAGAATGTGACGGAGGGCTGGGGCATGTTTGCTTTTCAAAAGTCTGTATAACTAAAGTTATACGCACGCGGTGATGGTGCATGACCGGCTGGGCAACCGGCTGAGGAGCACGCGTGGGTCCGGCGAAACGCCGGTCGCCGCCGGCGGGCTCGCGAGTTTCCAATAGATTGCGCGCGATGGACGCCGTCGCATCGTCCCCGGTATCGTCCCCGGAGGGGCAGGGGGAGCTCGCCTACGCCGGAATCGCCCGCCAGGCGGAGCTGATCGCCGCCGGCGAGGTGTCCTCGCGCGAACTCGTCGAGCTGTATCTCGAGCGGATCGCCCGGCTGGACGGCAGCCTGAACGCCTTTCGCGTGGTGTTCGCGGAGAAAGCGAGGCTGGAGGCCGACCAGGCCGATGCGCGCCGCGGCGCCGGCGGCAGCCGCCTCGCG
>JASHYF010000158.1 GCA_030043235.1 Solirubrobacteraceae bacterium
TCTCCGCGGCGGATCTCGCGGGCCATGCTCGCGGCCTCGTCCGGCTCGTCGCTGAAGCGGCGCACCGCGCGGGCGGTCCCGGCCAGGCCGGCGAGCAGTTGCGCGGCGACCGCTTCGAAGCGATCGACGGCGCCGTAGGGTCGCGCGATGAGCATCGCTCCCTCCAGGCCGCTGACGACGCTGCGCGCGGTCACGGCGGCGGGGCCGCTGAAGGCGAGGCTGCCGGAGGCGCGGCCGCTTTCGAGCACGCCCTCGAGCCACCTTTCGTTGCCGTCGAGGAACTCGACGACGGCGCTTTGGATCGGACCGGGCACGGTCTCGTACTCGGCGGCGAGCATGCCGCAGAGGCACATGCGCCTCTCCCTGAGCACCTGGGCGTAGAGGTCCGCGTACGCCGCGAGCTTGGCGGGCGCGCTCTCGTGCTCGGCGTCGATCGCGGCGAGCGCATCCGTGAAGCGCCGCGCGTAGCGCGCGATGATCGCCTCGCCGAGGTCGCTCTTGCTCGGGAAGTGGTAGTGCAGGCTCGCCTTCTTGATTCCAAGCTCGGCCGCTACGTCGGCATAGCTGAAGCCGTTGAAGCCGCGGATCTGCACGAGCCGTTCGCTCACGTCGAGGATCCGCGAGCGCGTGTCACCCGCGCGTCCGTCCCGGACGGCGCCGTCGCGGGCTTGCTCGTCTCGTGCACGTGCGGGCATGCGTGTCATCCTTGCACGGTCCTTGACAGTCTACCTTCTAGAAGGTAGACTCGCGCCGGCAATCGCCACGCGCCGGCGATCCATGCCGATCCATGCGAGAAGGGGGACGGGTGCAGAGCACCGAGCACAAGAGCTTCGAGCGCCTGACGAGTCCCGCAAGCGAGCAAGAAGGAGCCCCGAGATGACCCGCAAGTACATCGACTGCCGTGACATGCCCAGCGACAGCGGCTGCGACTTGGCGATGGCCGGAAGCGACGAGCACGTGCTCGACGCAGCCGTCATCCACGCAGTCACCGCCCACGGGCACGAGGACACGCCGGAGCTGCGCGAGCAGATCCGCGGGCTGCTCAAAGAGGAGGTTCCCGGAGCGCTCGCATAGCCGGGACGTTCCCGCCCATACGCCCCACGCGCGCTGATGGGGCTGCGCCCGGGAGGATGTAGCGATGGTCCGGCGGCGACTGTGAGACTGTGACAGCGCGCGGTCGCGTTCACCCGCGCGGCAGCACCGCGAAGGCGATGACCGCGTACTGCAGCGCCGCGGCCGCGACCACCAGCGCGTGGAACACCTCGTGGTAGCCGAACACCTTTGGCCACGGGTTCGGGCGCCCGCTCGCGTACACGACCGCGCCGAGCAGGTACAGCACGCCGCCGAGCGTGAGCCCGGCCGCGCCGAGCCAGCCGATCGCCGCCGGCAGCTCGCCCACGACCGCCGCGGTGACCAGCCCGAGGACCGCGTACACCGCCGCGAGCAACCACTTCGGGGCGTCGATCCACAGCAGCTTGAACACGACCCCGCCGAGGGCCCCCACCCACATCACGATCAGGATCGTGCTCGCCAGCGACCCCCGCAGCGCGAGCAGCGCCACCGGCGTGTACGTGCCGGCGATCAGCACGAAGATCATCGAGTGGTCCAGCCGCCTCATCCAACGCCGCGCCCGCGGGCGCCACGTGACGCGGTGATACAGCGCGCTCGTGCCCAGCAGCGCCGACACGGCGCCCGCGTAGATGACCGCGGCCACCCGCGCCTTGCCGGCGGACGCCGCCAGGATCAACGCCACGCCGCACGCGAGGGACACGAAGAACGCGTACTGATGCAGCACGCCGCGCAGCCGTGGCTTCAACAAGGGCCCCGACGGCACCATGTTCATACGCAGAAGGTACCGCGAACTCAGGCCAGCCTCGCCCGCGCGCGCTCGGGCGTGACCTTCACCACGTCCCACGCCAGCCCCACGCGCTCGAGGCCGAGGATCAGCCAGCCGGAGGGGTCGAGCTCGTACCAGCGCAGCCCGTGGAAGGCCGACTGCGGGAACGCGTGGTGGTTGTGGTGCCAGGCCTCGCCCAGCGACGGCAGCGCCAGCCAGAACACGTTCGTGGACTCGTCGTCCGTGTCGAAGCGCCGCCGGCCGAAGAAGTGGCAGATCGAGTTGATGGACCAGGTGATGTGGTGCACGAGGAAGATCCGCACGAGCCCCGCCCACAGCAGCGCGCCGAGGCCGCCGGCGACGAGCGAGCCGCCGCTCAGCGCGAAGCCGAGCAGGAACGGCAGCGCCAGGCTGCCCAGGGCGATCAGCGGGAAGCTCTTGTTGATGCGCCGCATCGCCCGGTCTTCCACCAGGTCGCGGGCGAAGCGTTTCGAGGACGCCTGGCCGTGGGTCTCGAACAGCCAGCCCACGTGCGCGTGCCACAGGCCCGCGACCATGCCGCGCAGGCCCGCGCCGTGGCCGGCGTGCGGGCTGTGCGGGTCGCCCTCTTCGTCCGTGAACGTGTGGTGCTTGCGGTGGTCGGCCACCCAGTCGATCACCGGGCCCTGCAGCGCCATCGAGCCGAGGACCGCCAGCGTGCAGCGCAGCCACGGGCGCGTCTGGAACGCGCGGTGCGTGAGCAGGCGGTGGAAGCCCACGGTGATGCCGATCGCCGTGAGGAGATACATGACCGCGAAGATCGCCAGGTCGCGCGGCCCGAGGAAGTGGTCCCACAACAACCCCGCCGCCGCGATCACGCCGAGGAACGGGATCACGACCGCGGCGATGTTCACGTTCCTCTCCAGACGGGTCACTGTGTGCGCTGATACCCGAGCCCGGCGCGGGCGTTACCCAGCAACCCCCGTTTGGGGGGTGCGGTTCCGGCCGGCACATGGTTCGGCCGGCCGGCCGGTGCATGCACCGGCCGGGGAGCCCGTACATGTACGGGCTCCAGGGGAGGCCGCATGCGGCCTCCCACACGGCCGCGCATGCGCGGCCGTGTCCCCATGAATGCTCGATCTGGAGGGCCGCCGGGCTTCCTTGAAGCCTGGCAAGAAATCTGCCATACTCTCACTCAGATTTATAAAGTCTCAGTAGTCGAGCCGGCGCGCAGCGCCGAATCGATGATTTCATATTAGTCGAGCCGGCGCGCAGCGTCATCGGCGATTTCACATCCGTCGAGCGGCGCGCAGCGCCGTCATCGGCGATTCCAAAGTAGAAGGAGCATTACCCAATGGCCAAGACCATAGGCATCGACTTGGGCACGACCAACTCGTGCATGGCCGTGCTCGAGGGCGGCGAGCCGACAGTCATCGAGAACGCCGAGGGCGGGCGCACGACCCCGTCGGTGGTCGCTTTCGCCGTCTCCGGCGAGCGCCTCGTCGGCACCGTCGCCAAGCGCCAGGCTGTGACCAACCCGCAGAACACCGTCTTCTCGATCAAGCGCTTCATGGGCCGCAAGGAGGCCGAGGTGCGCGAGGAGGAGGCGATCGTCCCCTACAAGGTCGTCGCCGGCCCCAACGGCGACGCCAGGGTGGAAGCCAACGGCGAACAGTTCTCCCCGCCGGAGATCTCCGCGATGATCCTCCAGAAGCTCAAGACCGACGCCGAAGCCTACCTCGGCGAGAGCGTCGACTCCGCGGTGATCACCGTCCCCGCGTACTTCAACGACGACCAGCGCCAGGCCACCAAGGACGCCGGCAAGATCGCCGGCCTCGACGTCAAGCGCATCATCAACGAGCCCACCGCCGCCTCGCTCGCGTACGGCCTCGACAAGGAGTCCGACCAGACGATCCTCGTGTTCGACCTCGGCGGCGGCACCTTCGACGTGTCCGTCCTGGAGATCGGCGACGGCGTGTTCGAGGTCAAGTCCACCGCCGGCGACAACCACCTCGGCGGCGACAACTTCGACAAGGCGATCGTCGACTGGCTGGTGTCCGAATTCCGCAAGTCGCAGGGCATAGATCTCAGTGCCGACCCGATGGCGCTGCAGCGCCTGTACGAGGCTGCCGAGAAGGCCAAGATCGAGCTCTCCACCACCCAGGAGACGCAGATCAACCTGCCGTTCATCACCGCCGACGCCGCCGGGCCCAAGCACCTCGACACGCGCCTCACGCGGGCGAAGCTCTCCGAATTGACGGCCGACCTGCTCGACCGCGTGGTCGCCCCCG
>JASHYF010000018.1 GCA_030043235.1 Solirubrobacteraceae bacterium
CGGGCAGGGCGCCGGGGGCGAAAGCGAAAGCTGCGCCTGGCGCCGCCGAGGCGGCGGCGGCGGAGGCGAAGCCTGCGGGCGGGGCGCCGGGGGCGAAAGCCAAAGCCGCGCCCAAAGCGAAAGCCGCGCCCAAAGCGAAAGCCGCGCCCAAAGCGAAAGCCGAGCCCAAAGCGAAAGCCGAGCCCAAAGCCAAAAGACCAAAGCGGGAGGACACCGACGATGGCTCATAAGAAGGGGCTCGGATCGAGCCGCAACGGCCGTGACTCGAACGCGCAGCGTCTCGGCGTGAAGACGTTCGCCGGGCAGCGCGTCAGCGGCGGGGAGATCATCGTGCGCCAGCGTGGCACCCGCTTCAAGCCGGGTGCCGGCGTGGGCATCGGCAAGGACGACACCCTGTACGCGCGCGCAGCGGGAACCGTGCGGTTCACCACCGGACGGCGCGGGCGCGTCGCCAGCGTAGAGCCCGATTAGTGGAGAGCCGGCGCGGCGCGGTCGCGCCGCCCTGCTCGGGCGCTCAGGGGACGTGCGTGCTTCGCGCAGAGCACGAGCGTGCGGATGCCGATCGGTCGTCCAGTGCGCCACTCGTCCGAACGAGGCGCAGGCGCTTCAGGCCGAGGGCGGCGAGACGACTGCCCGCCCGGCGCGAAGCACTCGTGATCCGTGATCATGGCCCGGGCACGGCACCTCCTGATCGGAGAGCTGGGTCGCCGGACCGACGCCTCGCCGAATGAGTCGAACATGTATGCTCGGCTGACCTCTCTCAGCCCACGGGAAGGCTCGTGAAATGCGCGCGCGTGTAGCATCTCGTCGAACGGTCCGGCTGGCAATGGTCATCCTGGCGACAGCCGTGCTCGGTGCGGCAGGGGTGGTAGCGGTGGCGTCAGGCCGATCGACGCGAGTGGGGGCACTCTGGCGCTTATGTCGCGGCCCGGCTCCGCGTCGGTCGCACCACGTTTCGATCCGCGTTCGGTGACGTTCGTCTCACCGCAGACTGGTTGGGTGTTGGGGACGGTGCCGTGCACGCGCGGTGGTACGTGTATAGCCGGACGCTTTGGTTGTGGTGGCTTCCGTCTGGCGCTGCGCGAGACGAGAGACGCGGGACGCTCCTGGTTCGCGAGGCCGTTTCCCGCGTCGCTGGCCGCCGCGGCCAGCCGCAAGATCGACGGTGAGCCCTCCGAATGCATTGACGGTGTCCCGCTGAGTGTTCATTTCGCCGATCCGAGGGACGGATGGATCTACGGAGCACTCTCAGTCCCGGCCCGACGGGCAGGCGTTTCCTTTTCCGTCGAGCTGGCCCTGTGGTCTACCCATGACGGAGGCCGGACCTGGCGAGAGCAACCTCCCGGCGGGCTGGGTGCCGGAGGCGAAGGCACGATCCTCGACGTCCAATCCGCGGCTGGCACGGCGTACCTGATGGAGGCCAACAGCACGGGCGGCGTGACCGTGAAGAGCTCCCCGGTGGGCGCCGACAAATGGCACGTCTCCAGCACCGCGCACCTGGGCGGTCCGGCCGGCGGCAGTCTACAGTCGGGCGCGTTCGTTCTACAAGGCTCAAACGGCTGGCTGGTCGAGGGCAACGATCGCGGCACGACCGGCAGCGCTCAGCTCAATGGCCACGGACAATGGGTGCCCTGGACCCCTCCGTGTGCCTCGGTGGGCGACAGTTTCGCGATTCCCGCGGCCTCGACACCGCAAGACCTCGTCGCGGTGTGCGTGATGGGTGGATTCGCCTCGCCCCTATCGAGTGCCGCTCCACCCGGGGCAACGCTTGGATCGACGTGGCTTTACCTCTCCAGCGACGGGGGCGCAACCTTCAACGCCGGGCCGGAGCTTGGGCCTCAGGGGAGCAACTTCGGTGTCCTCGCATCGCCAGCCCCCGGCGTCATCCTGGTCGGACATTTCGTCGGCAATGGCGAGGCGCTGATGGCCAGCTTCGATGGGGGTGTCAACTGGACCGTCGTCTACCACGGTCAGCTTCTGTCTCTCACGTTCATCAGCCCCAGCCAAGGAGTCGGCATCGTCCAGTCGCCCAACCACACCACCAAACTGATCATGACGTCCGACGGCGGCCACCACTGGGCGCCTATCACCTTCTAGCCGAGGCTGTGATGCGAGTTGCGGCCAACCGATGGGCATGAGCCCACATCCGTGATCGGAGGCGGGATGAGACGTTACGTAGCTGCGGTTGCATCACCGACGGTGCTCGCAGGGTTCGCTCTGGCCGGCCCGGCCGCCTTGCGCGGCGCGACTCCCAAAGCGCGTCGCGCGCAGTCTGCTGCGCTCGGCGCCCCGCTACTCGCCCTACGACGAGCTCGAGCGCCCGCCCACAGCGTGGCGACCGTCGCCGATGCTAGAAGTACACGAAGTATGCGATGAACACGAACCTGATGACAGATGCATTCAATCGGATCTTCGGCCCGCGACGAGGCTTGACAGCCGCGCAGGCGCGGCAAAAGTACGCAGCGGAGAACCGGCTTGAGACGTACGCGATGCGTGTCGAGCGCGCGGGGCGTGGATGGCGGGCGCTCATCTTCTGTAACGGAAGGGAGATCGACCGGCACGATGGTGCAACAAAGGGGGCTGTTGTTCACCGGGCGCTCGGTTCGATACGCCGCCAAGTAATGGGATCGCGCTGAGCAGCAGCGCGATCGATGCACAGCGTTAGATCTCGCTCTGCTCAGGCGCTGGTATCAGGCCGGCCGCGAGATCGGCCAGCTGGTCGGTCGACAGGGTGCCGGACGTCATCAGCACGGCGGTGCCGTCGCGCTCGAGGCGAAGCTCGGACTGGTGAGCTTCGTGCCTGACATCGAGGCTCACGCCGTCTCGGTCGATGTGTTTCCAGCCCTCTGTGTCCGCGAAGGCGTCTGAGTCGGCGAGCGTCCTCTGGCTCATAGCGACGTCCTCGTGCGCGCTGTCACTTCTGTAGGACAGCTGCACGCGCGCAGCGGCGGCGGGCCGCTGGCTGGGTCCGAAAAACATGCAGCTGGCCTGCCACCCCGCAGGCACTCGCGCGGGCATCAGCACCGTGAACGGGGCTCGCCGCTGCGCCTCGGTTATCGGGACATGCTCAGGGTGGCTGTGCAGCTCACGCGGCGAGCGGACGCTCTCGCCGGGCGGCGGGCGAAAGACGAACAGCTCATCGTCGAGACGCTCGTCGAAAGCGATCTCGACGGCCTCGGTGCGCCGGAAGGTGTGTCCCTCGCGGATTGCCTCGACGCTGAGCACGATGCCTCGTTCGGCGTCGAGCTCGAGCATGTAACGCTCCGCGCCGGGGCCGAGTGCGTGCAGGGCGAAGTTGCCCGGGAAGGATCTCGAGTTCCGCTCGAGCGCCCGCCGCGGCTTGGCTGCAACGCTGATCGTCCGGCGTCCGGCGATCTCGCCGTGGCCAGTCACCGTGAAGCGCAGCGCGCCGAGCAAGAGCGTCGGGTCGAGCAGCGGCTGCAGCTCCTCGCCGACGCCGCTGCCCACATCGGTGTCGCGCTCGTTGCTTACGGCGCCACTCTTCTCGCTCCACGACCACCATCGATCTCCGACGCGAACCCCGAAGCGGCCGCGGTCATCGTGCTCGACGCGAGCGCGGCCGGGGGCGCGCCAGATCCGCACGACGTCGACACGCTCGCGGGGAGACTCTCGCCGACCCCGGTGGACCATCACCATCGCCGCGCGGCCGCGACCCTCGGCCATCGCGCTGAAGGCAGCCGTGGCGCGCTCCTGGTCCGTCCAGGTCCTGAAGGTCGCCCGCATCGTCGTGAACGGCGCCTGGGCTCCGTGCAGCAGCTCGAGCAGATCGCCCAACTCGGTCACCTGACCAGTTTCGCATCCGCGCATCGAGCGACACCCCGACAGGCCGCCTTCGCTGCGATGCGCGAGATGCGAGGCCCCCGTTTACAGTGCCTCACGCCTGCTCGGGACGAGCTGGATCGCGCACTCGGCGCCTACGGCGCTGCCCGCCGTGTGCCGCGCGTGGCGTCCCTCGCGTTTGCGGGCATTCGCGTCGCGGCGGCGGCAAGCTCGTCACTCGTGGGATTCCACCGACGGGAGCGACGGTTTCAACGGATGCCGGGACGCCCGCGGCCGCCTAGCGTGGAGTAGATGCGAGGACGTGCGATCTTGGCGGCGAGCGCCCTGTCGGTGGCGGCGGCCGGCTTGCTCGCGTCGTCATCCGCCGACGTCGGCTCCTCCCCTGCGCGTGCCGCGCAGGCCGTCCCCGCCCCGGGATGGCAGATCGAACGGATCCCCGGCGCGGTGGTCGGGCCCGAAGGCCTCTCCTTCGACGCCGTCGGGCACGCAATGGTGACCTGGCTGGGAGGGCGAGCAACAGCCACCGAAAGCCTCTACTACGGTGCGGACGTCCGTGAACCGGCGGGCGGCTGGCACCAGGTGGCCAATCCGCCCCTCCAGTCGCGCACCGCACGGATGTATCTCTACGGCGACGGGCTGGCGCAGCAGATCGGGAGCGTGCTGAACGTGAGCCGGCGTCGCGTGGAAGTCCTCGCCGCCGACGGCTCCATCAGCGGGAGCTTCGCCACGCCGCGCGTGGTCAGCTCGAATGGCGAACTCTTCGTCGTGTCAGCCGCCGACGCCGCCGGAGACGCGATCGTCGCCTGGCCCAAGTCGAGAGGGGACCTGCACGGGGCCGGGCACGGGATAGTAGTCGCCGAACGGACCGGCGGACGCCCATTCTCCTCGCCCCGCACGCTCACTCTCACCGGAACGGGCCCCCTCGCGGTGGGGCTCGGGGCACACGGCGAGCGCGTCCTCGTCTGGCAGGAAGGCAAGGCCCTGTATGCGCGGATCCGTCGTCCGGGCCGGCGCTGGGGCTCGGCGCGCCTCGCGGTGCGTCTGCCCGTGGGCGGGCCCGTGGTGAGCGTCGCGATCAACCCGTCCGGCATGGTCGTGCTGGCATGGGAGGCCAGTGTCGGCGGCTGCGAAGCCTGCCCGTACCCCCTGCGCGCCGGGGTGGCGGAGTCCGAGGGGGCGTCCTGGAAGAGCTTCACGATCGAGCGGCCCGCCGTGGCCTCCTACCTCTCGCCCAGGATCGTCGCGCTCGTCGACACCGCGGGACGGACGTACGTCGTGTGGAACGGCGTCAGCCACGGCACCGCCGTCGTCGAGTTCGCCCGGATCGGCGCGCACGGCGTGGGCGGGACGACGGTGCTCTCCACCGGCGTGAGCGGAGCGACGCTGCTCGACGCCGCGGCGGGGCCGCGGAACGCGCTCGCAGTCTCGTGGAGCACCACACCGTTCCTCCCATCCAACACCCCTGTCTATGTGTCGCTCCGCCGGAACGGCCAGCCGTTCGCAGCTCCGGCGCAGGTTACGTCTGGCGCCATCACCGCCGGCTCCGGGCTCGTCGCCTTCCAGCCAGTGACCGGGCAGGCCGTAGTCGTCTCGACCGTCTCCGCAGGCGAGACGAACGGGACCCAGGCGGCGATCAGCCCGCCCGGCTGACGGCCCGAGACCGAGCGCACCACGCCACGGGGCTCTGTATCTCTGACGCGACGCTCTCCGCACGGTGCTGCGGGTTTGCTCGGATATGGCTGCCACGGCTGGTCACCTACCGTGATGCGATGAGGACGTTCGCGGCCGTGCCCGCAGCGGGGCTGGCGTTGCTGCTGTGCTCCAGCGCGTTCGCCGGCTGGTCGACGCCGCAGATGTTTGGGGTCTCTCGTTACGCGTTGACCGCGATAGCGGTCGACGCACGCGGGGATGCCGCGGTCGCGTGGGCAGCGGAAAGCGGCCCCAGCCCCGTGGGGCGCTACCACACCTCGGTGCATGTCACGGTGCGGACCGCGGCCGGGCGCCTGCTGACGCGGACGCTGTGGTCCAGTAGCGACGCCCGGGCCGAGCACGTGTCGGTCGCGCTCGGCGCTGGCGAGGTGACGGTGATCTGGGTCTCCCAGAGCCGCGCCCAGACGGCGGTACCGATCCTGCGTGCGGACTACGGCCCGTTGACCGGGCGTTGGTCCCCGCCACGCGTGATCGCGCGCGACCCGTGGGAGCAGGGATATCCACCGACGCCGCACGGCTTTGGCGACTGGTTCGGGCACCTCGCGGTGGCGCCAGACGGAGAGGTGCTGCTGACATTCAACGGCTGGCAGGGCTCGTCGAGCGCCGGGGAGCCGGTCGGAGTCGCCCTCGCCTGGCGCGCGCCAGGACACCCATTTGGCCGCCCGCAGGTGTTGCGCGACGGGCCTGGCGGGGCAGTCCCGCAGTTCGACGCGCGCGGAACCGCCTACCTATCCGGGTACTGCAACGGCTTCGTGCTGATCGCGCCGCCGCACACCCGTCACTTTCAGCGCACGGTCGTGATCACCGGCGAGCCGGTGCACGACCTCACGCTTTCGCTGTCGGGAGCCGCGCATGGTCTGGCCGCCTGGACAGATGAGCCGTGCTCGTTCGACGAGGAAGGACCGGGTCCGCCGCTCGGCCCGGTGTTCGCCAGCGTGCTGAGCGCCGGCACGTTCGCCATGCCGCTGGAGCTCACCCCCGCCGACACCGAAGCCTCCTATAGCGACGCTGTCGCGATCCCCGGTGGTGGCACGGTGACCTGGGTCACCGAGGGCCCACATGGCTTCGGAGCATTCAGTCTGCAGATCGGCGCCGACGGCCTCCCCGGCGCGACACAGCAGATCACCGGCGCTTTCGCGCCCGTAGCCGCCGACGGCGGCGGCGACGAGGTGTTCGGACCGGTGCTGGGCAGCCCGATTGCAGCGCCGACCCCGGTGTTCGTGCGGCCCGCCAGCGGTGCCCCTGATGAACCCGCGCCGGAGGGTCCCGCTGCACCGGAAGCCGAGACCGTCGCGGCGCCGTTCGGCCGTGCGGTTGCGGCGGCGTGGACCACGAGCCATACGGGAAGCGGATCGATCATGGCGCTCTCCGTCTGGCGCCCTTGACGGCCTCCTCGTCGTTGGCAGTCGCGTGCCCCGCCGAGGAGCTGTGGCGCGAGCGGAGGAGGGCTGCCGCAACGCATTCTGTGTCACCCAGGCTTCACCCTTGTGTGGCGAGGGCGGGCGGGCCGGCCATGAGGCGGATCGTGGCGCCCCCATGGTCGTCCCCGCGGGCGTAGTAGATCGTGCCGTGCAGAGGGGGTTCGCTTCCCAGCTGCGGACTCGAAATCGCCTGGATCGGGTCGGGTGCGAGGTAGGTGGCGATGCGCCCCGAGCGCCCGAGCGCGAGCATCCAGCTGTGACCGCCTGCGTCACGGCGCGCCCAGGCGAGCAGGCCGGCTGCGGTGAAGGAGGGCGAGAGCTCGCGATCGGTCCCGTCGGGACTGCTCGCTTCATCCAGCAGCCGCGCCTGCCCGCCGGGCCCGTCCAGGCGCAGCTGTGAGTGCAGCATGGTGCCGGAGCGGTACTCCCAAACGAACGCCACGCGGCCGTTGTAGAGGGCGAGCGCGCGCGGCCCCAGCCCGGGAGCGCTGCCGGGCGGGCCGCCCGCCAGCTCCCGCGGAGCGCTGCGCCCGCTGATCGACCCGAGGTAGAGCGCGGGCCGCCCTCCGGGGCCCGACATCGCGAACGCCAGCTGATCGCCCCACACGCTCGGCAGGTAGCGCGAGCCCGACCCGGGGATCAGACGCTCATGCGCGGAGCCGAGTTCGTAGCTGTAGAGCCGGCAGCCGCGACCGGTCCCGGGCAGCGGCAGCAAATCGCGGGGATCGAGCCGCGGTTCCACACGGCAGCGCGAGTACACCGCCAGGACGCCGTAGCGGTTTGCCTCTTCGCCGTCACCGACGCGCGGGCCGAGCTCGACGTCGAAGGGGACCTCGCGCGGCGCAACCGGCGCGGCGCTCACCGTTCCGTTGGGGGCGCGCACCATCAGGCGATACGTCTTGCTCGCCGGTTGATACGCGCTGAAGGCAAGCCAGTTGCCGCGGTAGACGCTGATCGTGGTCGGGCGGCTGCTCTGCGCCACCTGGCGGTCAGGGTCGACGTACACGACGCTCGGGGCGAGCACGACTTCGCACGGCGGGCTGCTCGACGGTACTGCGCTCAAGGGGCCGCTGCAGCGGGAGTAGATCGTGCCCGCGGCGCCGGTCGCGGTGCTCGCTAGGCCCGCAGGTGCGACCGCGACACCGCGACGGGCGCTCGGCAGGCCGAAGCTGCGGAACTGGTATTCGGTTTCATCGCCCTCCTTCGCGACGCCGTATACCACCGCGCCGCTGAGCAGCGTCGGTGAGAGGTCCTCGATCCCCTCGATCTCCTCCTGCTGCTGCAGGTCGACCACGGTCTGCCCGCCGGACAGGCCATCGACGCGCAGCTCCGCGGTTCCGTTCGGATACAGGGCGGTGGCAGTCCCCCACGCCTCCCAGCTGAAGGCGAGCGCGGTCGCGCTCAGCTCGAGCGCGGTCGGGCCCGTGCGCGGATTGCCGTCCTCGGTGCCTCCCGCCAGCAGCCTGGGCTTGCCGCCGGCGAGGCTCTGGACGTAGATCCGGGGCGGGTTGGCGGAACTCACCGGCTCGCCTTCTGCGATGCGCACGAACGCGACACGTCCGGCCGCCATCGAAGGTAGGAACTGCGAGTAGCCCGGCAGGTTGGCAGCCGCGATCGGCTGCTCGGTCGCCGTCGCGAATTCGTACACGAACAGCCGGCAGCCGCGTGGCAACGCACGGGCGCTGGAGGGCTGCGAGCAACGCGAGTACGTCGCGACCAGCCCGCCGTGGGCGTTGTCCCCGAGGTCCACGTCGAACGGGGTGGCGCTCGGCGCGATCGGCAGCTCCTGCGCGACGCCATCGCTGAGCACCATCAGCCGCCAGGCCGACACCGACGGGTCGAAGGCGCTCCATGCCACCACCTGTCCCGCCGCGCTCACTTTCGGCGCCTGCGGCAGTCCGCCTGCAAGCACAGTCTCTGCTTCCGAGGTCTCGACCCGCAGCAAGACGAACGCGAGCACGACGATCGCGATGAGACTCGCGTGGCGACCCAAGCCACGCCCCATCCAGCGCTCGCCGCTGCCCCCGAGGTGACGCTGCGCCTCCGTGATCAACGTGGATGCCGCTTCTCTTGCCGCGCCCGCTGATCCCGCTGAGCACCACGACGCGGTCGGGAGCTCACGGGACTCCTCCGCCTCTTCGTGAACGTCATCGAGGTCGCTGAACTGGTTGTGTCCAGGGTTCCCGAACACCGAGGCATCATCCCGCTCGCCGCTCCGGTCATGCTGTGCAGACAGTACCGACGATGCTCAGGTGCCGGTGTCCGGTCACGACTGCTTCCGTGGCAACCCAATAGCGCCAACAGACACACTCCATGCGCTCGCTGAGAACGAATCTCGATCGTCTCGTCCCCTGCTCCTGAGAGTATTCCTTCGCCGTGACGAAGCGAGCGTCAGGCACCTCGGAGAGTTCCTCGGAGTTCGGACGAGCGGTGCTCGTCCGTTTGCGGGGTGTGCCCGGAGTTGGAGGTGCTCATCGAGTAGCTGATCCAACAAAGCTCGTCGTCGCCAGCCGGGGTAGGTCCGGTCCGGGTAGCTGTCAGGAGGCCCGGTAGCAGGCTGCCGGCTTTGGGGGGAAACGCCCGGGGTCGAAGCGCAGCGTCGAAAGCCCTTTTGGTGCGACTGAGCGGTCCGAAGCGTCAAGCGAAGTCTGCCGCGTCGTAAGGACGCCTGCCCGTTGGGGTGGGGAAGAGGAGGAGCCGAGCCGCGCCTGTCACGGCGAAGGCCATGGAAGGGGTGTAGATCCTGGATTGCAGCCCCGAGGGACCTTCCGGCGTATGGGGGCTCGGAACGTTCAGAAGGTGGCGGCGGGAACTGGAGAGGCCCTCCCCGGCCCGGCGGCGCTGCGCCGCCTCGACCACCCCAAACCACGATCGCATTGCATTACTATGCAGATAGTGATACTATCGTTTGGTGGCGCAGCGGAGGCGACTCACACGCGATGAGAAGAAGGCGCAGACCCGCGGGCGACTGCTTCGCTCGGCCAACGAGGTCTTCGCCGCACGCGGCTTCTTTGCCGCCTCGGTGGACGAAATCGCCGAGCGGGCCGGGTTCTCGATGGGGGCCGTCTACTCGAACTTCGACAGCAAGGGGGACCTCTTCCTCGCGCTCTTTGAAGAGCACATCGCGCGCCAGATGCGCGACTACCTTGACCTCTTCGCGGCCGCTGAGACGGTCGAGGACCAGTCCCGCGCCGGCGCGGATCGCTGGATGCGCTACGTGCGCGAGCATCCGGAGTTCTTCCCGCTGTTCCTGGAATTTGTGGCCTACACGGCGCGGGAGCCGGAGCTGCGTAAAGTCCTGGCGGACCGCTTGGCCGTGTTCCACGAAGCGTTCGCAGACATGGTTAGGATGGGTGCGGCCGATCGGGGGATTGAGCTGTCGCCTGGAGCAGCCGACCAGCTCGGGATCGTCATCAATGCGCTCGGCAACGGGCTCGCGCTCGCGAAGCTCGCCGACCCCGACGGGGTCCCCGACGAGCTGTTCGGGTCGATTCTGGCACTGATCTTCCGGGCGCTGACCGGCCCCGTGCAGCCCGAGGCGCACGAATCGGCGCTGACCGACGCTTGACGAGGAGACTGATGTCGAGGATCGCCACGCCCAGTGACCAGGCGCGCGCGCGCGATGGCGACGTGATCTCGGTGCGTGGATTGCACATGTCCTACGGGGACTTCGAGGCGGTGCGCGGCATCGACTTCGACGTGCGCTGCGGGGAGATCTTCGCGTGCTTGGGCCCGAATGGTGCGGGCAAGACGACGACGGTCGAGATCCTGGAGGGCTACCGCGCGCGCAACCAGGGCGAGGTGGACGTGCTCGGCGTCGATCCCGCGGCGCCAACGCGTGCTTGGCGTGCCCGGATCGGGGTTGTGCTGCAGAGCAGTGAGCTTCCGGCTGAGCTGAGCGTCGGCGAGCTGCTGTCCCGGTACGCGGGCTACTATCCCTCGCCGCGGCCGGTGGGGGAGACTGTCGCGCTGGTCGGCCTGGAGGACAGGCGCGACACCCGTGCGGGCAGGCTCTCGGGGGGCCAGAAGCGTCGGTTGGACGTCGCGCTGGCGCTGATCGGCGACCCCGAGCTGATCTTTCTCGACGAGCCGACGACCGGGTTCGACCCCGACGCACGCCACCAGTTCTGGGAGCTGATCGCCGACCTGCGCAGGCTCGGCAAGACGGTGTTCTTGACGACCCACTACATGGAGGAGGCCGAGGCACTTGCTGATCGGGTGGCGGTCATCGTCGCTGGACGGATCGTCGCCGAGGACGAGACCGGTCGGCTCGGCGGTCGCGACAGCGCGCCGTGCGAGATCCGCTTCCACCTCTCTGAGGGCCTTGCGGCGGCGGAGCTGCCCGACCTTGATGGCGACGACATTCTCGTCCAGGACTGCTCGGTCAAGATCCGTGCCGCCTCTGCCGAGGAGGCGCTGTCGACGCTGCTGGGATGGGCGCGCGAGCACGACACCAGCCTGATCGGTCTCGAGGTCGTGCGACCGAGCCTCGAGGAGGTCTATCTCGAGTTGGTGCACCGGCCATGAGTGACGCGCAACTCGCGGTTGAGGAGTTCCGCTATGAGCGCAAACGCTTCTGGCGTGACCCGCTGGCGGTGTTCGCGACCGTGTCGCTGCCACTGCTGTATCTCATAGTCCTCGCCACCAACTTCGGCAACCACGACGAGAGGGTCGCCGGCCAGCCTGGGGAGATGAAGACGTCGGTGTACCTGGTGGGCACCATCGTGGCGATCGCGATCGTCTCCGCCACGTTGGCCAACCTGACGGTCGGGCTCGTACGTGAGCGTGAGCGCGGGATCCTCAAGCGGCTGCGGAGCACACCCCTACCGCCGTCGGTGTACATCGCCGGGCGTGTCGGCAACGCAGTCCTGATCGCCGTGCTCACGACGATCGTGCTGATCGTGCTTGGACGCGTCCTCTACGGTGTCAGCGTCCCTTCGGCGCGGATCCCGGTGCTCATCCTCACGGTCGCCGTCGGCGCGATCGCCTTCGCCTGCATGGCATTCGCGTTCACGCTGGCTGCTCGCAAGGAGAGCGCAGCAGAGCCGCTTGCCTTCGGCGCAACCCTGACACTGTTCTTCATCTCCGGCAACTTCTTCACCGTCAACAACAACACGATGCGCGCGATCGCAAACGTGTTCCCCGTCAAGCACCTCAACCAGGCACTGGTCACGGTCTTCAACCCACACACCACGGGCAGCGGCGTCAAGGGCTGGGACCTCGCCGTGCTCGCCATCTGGGGGCTCGCCTCGTTGCTCATCGCCACACGCTTCTTCCGTTGGACGCCTGCATCGGACTGACGTGCCGCTGAGCGCCCGCGCTCAACAACGCGCAATCAGGAGCAAATGAGCAACGACCTTACGCCCCACACGTCGACGCGGAAGTCTCTACCTCAGCTTGACACCTCTGATCGATGCCAGGATCCTGGCCCACCTCAACGTCGCGCTGTTTGACCCGGTTGGGCTTCCGCTCAGCGAGCGCGTGCGCGTCCCCTTCGCCGATGCCATGCTCATCGCGCTGCCCGCGCAGATCGATCCGGCGACCGCGGCGAGCGCGCCGGACAACATCGCCGACGCTTGGCGGGCCATCGTGCCGCCCCTGCGAGCGCACCCGGGTGGCCGCGTACTGATCCTCGCCGGCCCCGGCGCGAGTCGCCCTCTACGCCGTGCAGATCGCTCGTGCCAGCGACGCGGGCACCGTTGAGATCTTGACGCGAAACGAGACGGTCGCCGTCGAGGGTGAGCGGCTCGGCGCGGAGGTCGCGCTCGTCGAGGAGTGGCCAGAGAGCCACGGGCGCTTCGACGTCGTCGTCGAGAACGCCAACGAGCGCCGCGGCCTGGCCTGTGCGCTGCGCTCCCTACGGGTCGGCGGCCACTGCACCGTGACCTCGACGCACTTCGCTGGTGAGGCCACGATCCCCGTCCTCGAGATGTACCTCCGCGGCGTGACGGTCTCGGTGGGACGCACCAACAGCCGTCACACGCTGGAGCCGGTGCTCGATCTGATCGCGTCAGGCGCGATCGATCCCGCCGAGGTGACGAGCGAGGTAGTGACCTGGGACGACGCGATCGAAGCGCCGCTCGGCTACACGACAAAGCTCGTCATCACGAGGGAGTAAAGCCGCAGCGGCACCAGTGGCCTGAGCCGAGATCGGATGGTCAGTCCTGCGCCTGCAGCTCATAGGAGAGCCGAGGCGACCGGGACGCCATCGCTATCGCTTCAGTGACGATGCAGGCGTCTCAGTCGGTAGCCGCGAGACGCCCGCTGCGTCCCAAGCGGGCGTCTTCTCGCGACCGGCGGCGCCCCTGGTTCTCCGCAACGCCAGGAGGGCGTGTCGTTCCGGTAGGGCTGGTCGAGCGACTACTTGCGCGCCACCTGCAGGTAGGCGATCTTCGTCTTCCCCAGCGAGTTGCCGGACGGGGTGGTCGCCCACAGCTTCAGCTCTATCCCGAAGCTTTGCGCGGTCACCTCGCGGAGCAGCTTCTTGCCGGCCTCGACCCCGCACGGAGGCCACCCGCGACCGGCCCTCCCGGCCGCCAGGTCCACATCAGCCATGGCGCCCTGATCGAGCGTCCGCGGGCGCTGATCGAAGAACTGGGTGTCGGTCATGTCCGGCTCGATCACCGTCACGCGCGCATGACGGGCGCTCGCCGCGCCGATCCCCGAGGAGGCGCCGGTGATCGGAGGCACGCGCTCTGGCTGTCACGATGGACGCACATGCTGCACGACCGAGCGAGAATCCACGTCCAGGCGGGGGCCGGCGGCGACGGCTGCACGAGCTTCCGCCGCGAAGCGCACGTCCCGCGCGGCGGGCCCGACGGCGGCGACGGCGGGCGCGGCGGCGACGTGGTGCTCGAATGCGACGAGTCGCTGCGCGACCTGCAGAGCCTCAGGCGCAGGACGCGCTACCGCGCGCGTCGCGGCGGGCACGGCGAAGGCGCGCTGCGCCACGGCGCCCACGGCCAGACGCTCACGATCCGCGTGCCGCCCGGCACCGAGATCACCGGCCCCGATACCCCATCCGGGGCACGCCGCGCCGATGGCGGAGACCTCGAAGGGCGCCGCTGGGAGCTGCTCGCCGGCGGGCAGCGCGCCACCGTCGCCCGCGGCGGAGGCGGCGGCAGGGGCAACAAGCGCTTCGCCACCGCCACCCGCCAGGCGCCGCGCTTCGCCGAGCGCGGCCTACCGGGGGAGGAGGGGTGGCTGGAGCTGCGCCTCAAGCTGCTCGCCGACGTGGGCCTCGTCGGCCTGCCCAACGCCGGCAAGTCCTCGCTGCTCTCGCGCCTCACCCGCGCCGCGCCCAAGGTCGCCGACTACCCGTTCACCACGCTCTCGCCCGTGCTCGGCGTGCTCGAAGGCAACGACCGCCAGCTGATCCTCGCCGACATCCCCGGCCTGATCGCCGGCGCCAGCGAGGGGGCGGGGCTGGGGCACGACTTCCTCGCGCACATCGAGCGCACGCGCATGCTCGTGCACGTGCTCGCACCGTCCCCCGAGGGGGACATCCCCGCCCAGCCGTCCGCCGGCGAGAGCGTGTACGCCGTCGCCAACCACGCCACCATCGAGCGCGAGCTGGCCGCTCACGACCCACGCCTCGCAGCGCTGCCGCGCGTCCTCGTCCTCTCCAAGGCCGACCTGCTCGACCGCCACAGCACCGGGGCGCGCATCGCCGAGTGGGAAGCGCGCCTCGGGAGCGAGGTCCCCGTGATCGCCACCTCCAGCGTGACCGGACAGGGAGTCGCCGAGCTGAAGGGCACGCTGCTGCGTCACTTCGCCCGGCTCGACGCCGAGCAGTCAGCCGTCCCCGCGAGAGGGCCCGCCGCCGACCGTGCGGCGCAGCGCGCCGCACGGCGCTCGCCCGCTGAGCCGGAGCTCGCCGAGCACATGGTCTTTCGCCCCGCCGCACACGCGGGCTTTCACGTCGAACAGCTCGCGCCCGGGGCGTTCGCCGTCAGGGGCAGGGGCATCGAGCGGCTGCTCGCGCGCTTCGACGTCCACAACGAGGATGCCATGGCCTACTTCGAGGGCAGGCTGCGGCGCATCGGCGTGCTCGCCGCACTCGAGGCGCAGGGGTTTCAGCCCGGCGATGAGATCGAGATCGCCGGCGTCACATTCGAGCTCGATCCCAGCGCGCCCTGAGCAGACATCGGCCGTGCCCGGCGGGGAGCGTGCCGGCGGTGCCCGGCGGGGAGCGTGCCGGCCGTGCCCGGTGCGAGAGCGGCAACCGTCTACGCTCCCTCGCGCCGTGAAGCGCGTGGTCATCAAGCTCGGCTCCAGCGTCGTCGCCGACGAGCGCGGCGAGCTGCGCGCCGACGCGCTCGCGCGCACATGCGACGCGGCCGCCCGCGTGCACCGCGACGGCACAGACGTGATCGTCGTCACCAGCGGCGCCATCGCGCGCGGGATGCGGGTGATGCAGCTACCGCAGCGCCCGGGCTCGATCGGCGAGCTGCAGGCGGCCAGCGCGGTCGGGCAGGGCAAGCTCTACCGCGCCTACGACGAGCTCCTGCGCGAGCGCGGCGTCACCAGCGCGCAGGTGCTGCTCACGTTCTTCGACATGAGCGCCCGCACCCACTACCTCAACGCGCGCCAGACGCTCTCCACGCTGCTCGAGTGGCGCGTGCTGCCCGTGATCAACGAGAACGACACCACCGCCACCGACGAGATCTCCTTCGGAGACAACGACTTCCTCGCCGCGCAGGTCGCCGTGCTCGTCGCCGCCGACGAGCTCGTCCTCGTCAGCGACATCGACGGGCTCTTCACCGCCGACCCACGGCTGCACCCCGACGCGCACGTGGTCGCAGAGGTCAGCGACTTCGCCGCGCTCCACGACCTGCAGATCGGGCACACCACCTCGCCGCTCGGCTCCGGCGGCATGCGCTCGAAGGTCGTCGCCGCCGAGATGGCCACCGCCGCCGGGATCGCCACCGTGATCTGCAACGGCCTGCGCGCCGGCGCGCTCGAGGCGGTGCTCGCGGGCGAGCGCCAGGGCACGCGCTTCGCCGCCCGCGAGGCGCGCTACTCGAGCTTCAAGCTGTGGCTCAAGTACGCCAAGCCCGCGCGCGGGCGGATCATCGTCGACGAGGGCGCCGCGCGCGCGCTGCGCGACGGCGCCGCCAGCCTGCTGCCCGTCGGCGTCACCGACGTCCACGGCGACTTCGACGCCGGCGACGCGGTCGACATCGCCGAACGCAACACCGGCGCCGGCGGCGTGCTGCGCCCGGTCGCCAAGGGCATCTGCAGCTACTCCGCCGCCGAGCTGCGCCAGGTGCGCGGCCTCAAGTCCGACGCCGTACGCCGCGTCCTGCCGCGCGCCAGCGACGAGGCCGTGCACCGCGACTACCTCGTGCTCGACTGACATCCGCGCACGCGGCGACGGGCGCAGGTCAGGGCGGCCGGGGTGGCCGGCGCGCTCGCGATCGCGCGCGGGCTGGCATGATGTGCTCGCTTTTTGGTCATTCGATTGGAGGTTCGTCATGGCAGGGGCGGGAGGCGGGGAGGCGGGTAGCGAGGGCGGCGCTCACGACCCCAGGGCCAAGCTCATGCAGGAAGTCGCCGACGAGATGGACGCCATCGAAACGGACTTCGGCGACGACTACAGCATCGGGCGCGTGATCACCATCGTCGAGGTCATCCGGCCCGACGACAACATCGGGTTGCGCGTGCGCGCCGGCCAGTATCCGTGGGTCGCGCTCGGCATGCTCCGCGCCGCCGAGAAGATCGTCGAAGCCCAGATCGCCGGATCCGACTAGCGGACCTGTCGTACCCTGTGGGGATCGCAACAGCCGTCTCATCCGTCGCCCACACCTGCGCGCTCGCCAAGCGCGCGTCGCGCGTGCTCGCGCAGACCGACACCGCCGTCAAGGACGCCGCGCTCGAGGCGATCGCCGCGGCGCTCGTCGAGCGCGCCGACGAGATCCTCGCCGCCAACGAGCGCGACATGCTCGCCGGGCGCGACGCCGACATAGGCGAGGCGCTGCTCGACCGTCTCCGTCTCGACGACGCTCGCGTCCACGCGATCGCGCGCGCGGTGCGCGAGATCGTCGCGCTCGCCGACCCCGTCGGCGAGGTCATCGACGGTCGCCGCCTGCCCAACGGCCTCGACGTGCGCAAGGTGCGCGTGCCGCTCGGCGTGATCGCCGTCGTCTACGAGGCGCGCCCCAACGTCACCGTCGACGCCGCCGCCCTGTGCCTGAAGTCCGGCAACGCCGTCGTGCTGCGCGGCTCCTCCTCCGCCGCGCACTCCAACGCCGTGCTCGCGCACATCGCCGCCGTCGCCGCCGTCGCCGCCGGCCTGCCCCAGGGCTGCGTCAGCCTCGTCGTACCCCGTGGCGGGGCACAGGCCGGCGGCGCACGCGAGGAGCTCGCCGAGCTCGCCACCCAGCAGGACACCGTCGATCTGATCATCCCCCGCGGCGGCGAGGGGCTCAAGGAGGCGCTGCAGGCCCTCGCCACCGTGCCCGTCATCTACGCCGCCTCCGGCAACTGCCACGTCTACGTCGACGCCGCCGCCCAGCTCGACCAGGCCGAGGCGATCGTCCTCAACGCCAAGACCCAGCGTCCCGGCGTGTGCAACGCCGCCGAGACGCTGCTCGTCCACGAGCGCATCGCCCGCGAGTTCCTGCCGCGCGCGCTGCGCGCGCTCGCCGCCGCCGGGGTCGCCATCCGCGGCGACCAGCACGTCCGCGCGCTCTTCTCATCGCCCGGCCACAGCGAGGACGCGGGCGCGCTGGCGCCGTCGCTCTGGGACGGCGACAGCTCACGCGCGCGGGCGGGCAACCACGCGGCCCCACCTCCTCTCATCATCGAGGACGCCACCGACCAGGACTGGGCCAGCGAGTACCTTGCGCCCGTCATCGCCGTCGCCATCGTCCACTCCGTGGAGGAGGCGATCGAGCACATCGCGCGCTACGGCAGCGGTCACTCCGAGGCGATCGTCACGCGCGACACCGCCGCCGCGCGCGCCTTCCAGCTCGGCGTCGACGCCGCCTGCGTGTACGTCAACGCCTCCACCCGCTTCACCGACGGGGGGGAGTTCGGGATGGGCGCGGAGATCGGCAACTCCACGCAGAAGCTGCACGCGCGCGGGCCGATCGGACTGCGCGAGCTGTGCACGTTCAAGTACCTCATCGAGGGCGACGGACACGTCCGCAAGTGAGCGCCACGCTCCCTCCGCCCGCGCCCGCTCGCTCGGCATCCTCGGAGGGACCTTCAATCCGCCGCACCGCGGGCATCTCGCGCTCGCGCTGCACGCGCGTGCGCAGCTCGGCCTCGAGCGCGTGCTGCTAGTGCCCGCGCACACCGCCCCCCACAAGTCCCGCGGCGAGGCCAGCCGCCGCGATCCCGGGCCACAGCACCGGCTGGCCATGTGCCGGCTGGCCGTCGCCCGTGCCGACCGCGTGGGCGTGTGCGCCGCCGAGATCCAGCGCCGCGGCGTGTCCTACACGGTCGATACGCTCACCGCGCTGCATGCCGCTCATCCCCACGCGCAGCTCACGCTCATCGTCGGAGCCGACGTCGCCAGCACGCTGGGCAGCTGGCGCGAACCGGCGCGGTTGCTCGAGCTCGCCCGCCTCGCCATCGCCGCACGTCCCCGCGCCCCCCGTCAGTCCGTGCTCAACGCGCTCGCCGCCCTCGCGCCGCCCGAGCGCGTCAGCTTCCTCCAGATGGACCCCATCGAGGTGTCCTCCTCGCTCGTGCGCGAGCGCGTCGCGCGCGGGGAGCCGATCGAGGCGCTCGTCGGCGCGCCCGTCGCCGCCTACATCGCCCAGCACCGGCTCTATCGCGTGCCCGCCCCGGTGGCCGACTGATGCGCAGCAAGCAGCTCGTCAGCGCGATCGCCGACTACGCCGAAGACAAGAAGGCCATCGACATCGTCCAGCTCGACCTGCGCGGCGTGCTCGGCTACACCGACTACTTCCTCATCTGCTCCGGCAACACCGGCCGCCAGGCCAAGGCCATCCACGACGGCATCCTCGAAGGGCTCAAGCGCCAGCACCACACGCTGCCGCGCACCGTCGAGGGCTCCGCCCACACCGGCTGGATCCTCATGGACTACCTCGACGTCGTCGTGCACATCTTCACGCCCGACACGCGCGCCTTCTATCGCCTCGAGCAGCTCTGGGGCGAGGCGCGCAGCGTTCCTCCAAATAAGGGATTGACTGGCCGTCCAGCTAGCCGCTAGGGTGGGTCTCGATAGCGCCGCGGAGGGCGGTGCCTGGAGAAAGGCAGGCGAGCCGTCGCAGCTCGCCCCGCCGAACCCCAAGGGGAACCCGTCCATGCATCGCTCGATCGCCCACGACGGGCAACCTACGTCTCCCCCCTGACGTACTGCCCGCCTCCGCGGCGCCTATCCATTACCCACCCCAGCAGCCCGCGCGGCGGTGAGGGCCAGAGCAGCCCGCGGCGGCGAGGGCCAGAGCAGCCCGCGGCGGTGAGGGCCAGAGCAGCCCGCGGCGGTGAGGGCCAGAGCAGCCCGCGGCGGCCAGGGCCAGAGCAGCCCGCGGCGGCGAGGGCCAGCGTGTACCATCTCCCGCACAGTCTTCAGCTCAGCGGGCGGGCCGGACATGTCGCTGCATCGATCCAGTTGCAGCCCTGATCGGCTGACGGGGGCGCCGGGGAGGCTATCCGCCCCGGCGCCAAGCCCGCCGGCAGCGGCAGGCCCGGCGCGCGTGCGCCATCACGCGGCGGCCGGGAGCGTGTCCACGTGAGCGCTTCGCCGGCAGTGTGTCCACGTGAGCGCTTCGCCGGCAGCCCTCAACCGCGGGCGCGCGCGTGACGATACGGCCGGTGGGATGCATACAATGCGCTACATCACCTCCCGGGCCGGGTAGCCGTGTCCCGGTGGCGCCGCAACCGCGTCTCGCCCGCCGCGAGCCCGCTCGGGTCGTGCTTCCTCGCCTTCGACCTCGCGCTCATCGACACCTACTTCGTCGCCGATCGCGCGCTCACCGCCGCCGTGCCCGGGCTTCGCTGGGTGCCGGCGCCGGCGCCCGCGCTTGCGGCGCGCGCGGGGCGAGCGCAGGCGAACGGCGCCGCC
>JASHYF010000159.1 GCA_030043235.1 Solirubrobacteraceae bacterium
GCGCGTGGGTCGAGGTGATGGGCACCGCCCCGGGCATGTTCGTCACGCAGTAGTGGGTGATGCCGTCGACCTCGAAGGTGGGCTGTGAGTGCGTGGTGGGGCGCGAGGTCTCAAAACAGCAGCCCTGGTCGATGGACACGTCCACGAGCACCGCGTGAGGGCGTATCAGCTTGAGCTGCTCGCGCGTGATCACGTGCGGCGCGCGCCCGCCGTGCACGAGCACGGCGCCGATCACGAGGTCGGCGGCGCCCAGCATCTCCTCGATCGCGAGCGTGGAGGAGTACACAGTGGAGGCGCGCCCGGCGAACGCCACTTCGAGCTCGCGCAGGCGGTCGATGGAGCGATCGAACACGAACACGTCGGCCTGCATGCCGATCGCGATGATCGCCGCGTTCATGCCCACCACGCCGCCGCCGATCACCAGCACCGTCGCCGCCGCCACGCCGGGCACGCCGCCGAGCAGGATGCCGCGCCCGCCGAGCGGCTTCTCGAGCATGAACGCGCCCGCCTGCGTGGCGATCTTTCCCGCCACCTCGCTCATCGGCGCGAGCAGCGGCAGGCGTCCCTCGGCGTCCTCGACCGTCTCGTAGGCGATGCACGTGGCGCCGGAGGCCATCAACGCCTTGGCGAGCTCCGGCTCCGCGGCCAGGTGCAGGTAGGTGAACAGCGTGTGGCCCTCGCGCAGGCGGGCGACCTCCACGGGCTGCGGCTCCTTGACCTTCAGCACCAGCTCAGCCCCCGCGAACACGGCGCCGGCGTCCGGCACGATGCGCGCGCCCTGCGCGATGAACTGCTCGTCGCGCATCGCGCTGCCCTCGCCGGCGCCGCGCTGCACCAGCACCTCGTGGCCGCGCTCGGAGAGCTCGCGCACGCCCGCGGGCGTGATCGCCACGCGGTACTCGTCGCTCTTGATCTCCGTGGGCACCCCAATTCTCATCGGAGCCATCCTGGACACGCAGGGCAAGCCGGCACCGACGGCGTTAGCCGTTGGTGAGGACGCAGCGAGCGTGGCGTACTGCGTACGCGAGCCGGCACCGACGACGAAGTCGTTGGTGAGGACGCAGATCCAGCGCCGCCATGCGTGCCCAGGATCATCGCGCCAGTTCCCTTCCGCGCAACGCCAGCCAGAACTCGATGCGGTCGCGCGCGCTCGAGAAGTCGCGCCCGGTCAGCTGTTCGACGCGACGGATGCGGTAGCGCAGCGTGTGGCGGTGGCAGTAAAGCGCCGCGGCGGCCTTCTCCCAGTGCCCGTTGTGCTCGATGAACACGTCGAGCGAGCGCACGAGCTCCTCCCCGTACTCGCCCTCGCCCTGCTCGATCGGCCCGAGCACGCTGCGGCAGTAGGAGCCGAGCGCGTCGTCGTCCTGCAGCGAGAGCAGCAGCTGGAAGGCGCCGAGGTCGGCGTAGGAGGCGACCTCGGGCGCGCCGCCGTCATTGCGCAGGCGCGCCGCCTCCAGCGCACAGCGCGCCTCGTGGAAGGCCATGCGCAGCGAGTGCGTGGCGCTCGCGCGCGAGGCGGCGGCGCGCACCTCGCCGAAGCGGGCGGCGAGCTCGCCGCGGAGCTTGCGCGCGAGCTCGATCGGCGCGGCGCCGTCGGCGGCGCCCGGATCGATGACCGCGCACAGCAGACCCCCGCGGATGGCGACGAGGCAGGCGACGCGCTCGCGCTGGAGGATCCCTTCGACGAGCGCCGCGGCGCTGCTCGGATCGGCCAGCGCGAAGGCGAGCACGGCGACCTGCTCGTCGATCCCGAACGGGCGCAGCCGCGCCTGCAGGTCCTCCGGATAGAGGTGCCCGGTGAGCAGCTCGCTGAGCACGTCGCCTGCGAGGTGCCGTTGCAGCAGCTCGTAGCGCTCGTCGAGCAGCCGCGCGAACGCGCGCTCCGTGATCGCGATGAACGGCAGCTCGTACGGGACCTCGAACAGCGGGAACTCGCGCTCGCGCGCGGCGCTCACGAGCGCCTTCGGCAGGCGTTTGTGCGCAAAGCCCGTGCCGAAGCCGAGGCCGGCGATCTCGTTGTCGGCGAGCCGGTGCACGAGCTCGCGCTGGAGCTTCGGCCCGCTCAGCTGCATGCCGGTGGTGAGCAGCAGCTCGCCGCCTTTCAGCCACGGCGTGGGGTCGGTCAGCTCGGTGCTGTGCACCCAGCGCACGTGCGCCTGCGCGGAGCGCTGCCCGCTGACGAGCTCCAGGCCGAGCTCGCCGATCAGGCTCTCGACAGTGAGCTCCACCGCTCCATCCGCGCGCTCGCCTCGCTCAGCACCGGGCGCAGGATCGCCTCGATCTCCTCGAACTGCTCCGGGCCGGCGATCAGCGGCGGCGAGAGCTGCACGATCGGGTCGCCGCGGTCGTCGGTGCGGCAGATCAGCCCGCGGCGGTAGAGCTCGCCCGAGAGGAAGCCGCGCAGCAGCTCCTCCGATTCCTCGTGATCGAAGGTCTCCTTGGTCCCCTTGTCTTTGACCAGCTCGATCGCGTGGAAGTAGCCCGCGCCGCGCACGTCGCCCACGATCGGGATGTCGCCGAGGCTGTCGAGCATCTCGCGGAAGGCGCCCTCGTTCTCGCGCACGTGCTCGTTCAGCTGCTCGCGCTCCATGATCTCGAGGTTCGCGAGGCCCACCGCGCACGCCACCGGGTGCCCGCCGAACGTGAAGCCGTGGTTGAAGGTCGCCTTTCCGTGCAGGAACGGCTCGGCGATGTGATCGCCGGCGATCAGCGCGCCGAGCGGCACGTACGCCGAGCTGATGCCCTTGGCGGTGGTGATCATGTCCGGCTCGTAGTCGTAGCGTTCGCAGCCGAACCAGTGGCCCAGCCGGCCCCACGCGCAGATCACCTCGTCGGAGATCAGCAGCACGCCGTGGCGGTCGCAGATCTCGCGCACGCGCTGGAAGTAGCCGTCCTGGGGGACAAAGCAGCCGCCCCCGTTCTGCACCGGCTCGAGGATCACCGCGGCGACGGTCTCGGGACCCTGGAAGAGGATCGCCTCCTCGATCGCGTCGGCCGCCCACAGCGGATCGCGGTCCTCCTGCCAGCGGTAGGAGTTGGTGTTGGGCACGTGCACGCCGCCGGGCGTGAGCGGTTCGAAGGGCACGCGCAGTTGCGTGAGGCCCGTGGCGGTGAGCGCCCCCATCGACGTGCCGTGGTAGGCCAGACGCCGGGAGACGAGCTTGTGCCGGCGCGGTTCTCCGCGCGCGGCGTGGTAGGCCTTGGCGAGCTTCCACGCCGACTCGACCGCCTCCGAGCCGCCGGAGGTGAAGAACACACGGTTGAGGTCGCCCGGCGCGAGCGCGGCGATGCGCGTGGCGAGCTCGATCGCGCGCGGGTGCGCGTAGCTCCAGTTGGTGTAGAAAGCGAGCTCCTGCGCCTGCGCCTTGGCCGCCTCGGCCAGCTCGGCGCGGCCGTGGCCGACGTTCACGCAGTACAGCGCGGAGAGACCGTCCAGGTGGCGCTTGCCGTGCTCGTCGTACACGTAGCAGCCCTCGCCGCGCACGATCACGGGGACCTCGTGCTCGGCGTAGGAGCCCATGCGCGTGAAGTGCATCCACAGGTGCTGCCTGGCCTGCTGTTGAAGATCGCCGGACATCTCAAGACCGCCCTCTCGGTCGCCGACTGGACACCGAGGACAACGCTAACCGCTCATCGTGAGCGGCTCAATGCGCCGCCTGGTCAACGTGTTCGACAGTCATTGTACGCAATGTCCAAGCCGCGGCGGCGTTTTTGGGGATCGCGCCCATTGTGCGTTTTGGCGTATGACCGTAGCTTTTGCCACGAGCCAGGACGTCACGTCCGCAGCACCCCAGGAGAGGAGCCGTTCGATGGCCACAGAAGCCGCCGTCATCGCCGGAGCGCCCGCCACCGGCCGGGTCGAGAGCAAGGGCCTGAAGAGCAACGCGATCGGCTACCTCTCCAACATCGTCATCGGCGTGGCCTCGACGGCGCCCGCCTACTCGATCGCCGCGACGCTGGGCTTCATCATCGCCGACCCCGGCGTGGCCACCCACGCGCCGGCGGTGCTGCTCGCGTCGTTCCTGCCGATGCTCCTGATCGCGTTGGCGTACAGGCATCTCAACAAGGCCGATCCGGACGCGGGCACCACCTTCGCCTGGACGACGCGCGCGTTCGGCCCGGGGTTCGGGTGGGTCAACGGATGGGCCATCTTCCTGGCCGACGTGCTTGTGATGGCCTCGCTCGGGTACATCGCCTCGATCTACACGTTCAAGCTGTTTGGCTGGCACTGGGCGGAAGCCCACAAGGGCGCCGCGCTCGCCGGCTGCATCCTGTGGATCTGGCTGATGACCTGGATCTGCCACCGCGGCATCGAGCTCTCGGCGCGAATCCAGCAGCTGCTGCTGACGTTCGAGGTCATCATGCTCGCAGTCTTCTCCGTCGTCGCCGTCGTCGACGTCTACGCCGGGCACCCCTCCGGCGCGATCCAGCCGCACGCGTCCTGGTTCGACCCGTTCGCGATGAACTTCCACGATCTCCTCGTGGCGATGCTGCTTGGCATCTTCATCTACTGGGGGTGGGATTCGGGCGTCGCCGTCAACGAGGAGTCCGAGGACGCCAACGAGGGTCCGGGGCGAGCAGCGGTCGTCTCGACGCTCCTGCTCGTCGCGATCTACCTGCTCGCGTCGGCCGGCGTGCAGGCCTATCACGGGGTCGGCTTCTTCATCGGCGAAAGCAACGAAGTCCACCGGGAAGACGTGCTGTATGCGCTCGGCCACGGCGTGCTCGGCTCGGTCGGCGTGAAGTTCCTGATCGTCGCCGTGCTCACCTCCGCCTCTGCGTCGACCCAGACGACGATCCTCCCGACCGCCCGCACGACCCTGTCGATGGCCAAGTGGGGGTCGATTCCGTCGCTGATCGGCAAAATCCACCCGCGCTTTCTCACGCCGACGGTCTCGACTTGGGGATTCGGGTTGATCTCGGTTGCGCTCGCCGTGCCGCTGATCCTGGTTTCGAGGGCGATCCTCGAACAGTCCCTGGTGGCCCTGGGGATCCCGGTCTGCTTCTACTACGGCTCGACGGGCTTCGCGAGCGCCTGGTACTACCGGCGCGAGCTCTTCCAGAGCGCCCGCAAGTTCTCCCTCGTCGGCCTGCTGCCCGTGCTCGGCGGCCTGATCATGTACGGGATCGGCGTCTACGCCCTCGTGTACTACGGCCACAAGGCGAACGCCGAAGGCAAAGAGTACCTCGGCCTCACGCTCCCAATCTGGCTCGGTGGGATCGGCATGGTGCTCGGCTTCGTGCTGATGCTGATCTCCCGGCCCTACTTCCCTGCGTTCTTCTCGCGCCGGATGGAAGTCGCGGCGACCGGCCTGCTCGATGCGCCGGTCGAGCACGCCCCGGTCCACCTGATGGGGCCCGAACACGTCACCCACGGCGTACACGTACTGATACCCGAGGCGGGTGATCGCCCGCCGCCGGAGGGCGGTTGAGCTGACCCTGGGGGGTCTGGGGGGACGCGGCGCGCGGGCAGGGAGGCCCCGCGCGCCGTGTGAGCACGAGGTGAGCTCAGCCAGGGCGCTTGGCGTCACGGTCGCTCGACAGCTTGCGGCACCTCCACCTGGCCATGCGGCGAGCCGTACTCCGCGAGCAGCTCCAGGAAGGGCTTCGGCGGGAACGCCTCGGGCCCGAGCACGCCGGCGCCCTTCCACTCGCCGCGATCGAGCAGCTCGAGCGCGACGGCGGGATTGACGGCGGTCTGCCACACGACCGCCTGGCTCGAGTACTCGCGCATCGTGGTCTCGTTGTCGACCACGTGGTACAGGTAGGTCGAGCGCGGCCGGCCATCCATGCCGGTGCCGCGAACCCACGTGCCCGCGCACGTGCGCCCGCTCATGCGATCGCCGAGCGTCGCCGGGTCGGGCAGCGCCGCGGCGACGACGTCGCGTGGCGCCACCTGCACGCCGCGCACGGACACAGGCTCGGTGGAGTCGAGGCCGAGCTTGTGCAGCGTCTGCAGCACGTCGATGAACTCCCGGCCCAGCCCGTACTTGAACGTCACGCGCTCGCAGGGCACCCAGCGGGGTATGAGCACGACCTCCTCGTGCTCGACGTTCACGCACTCCACCGGCCCGATGCCCGCGGGGAACTCGAACACCTCCGGCTCGGAGAACGGCGCGGTGGTGTAGAAGCCGCGCTCGCGCTCCCAGATCAGCGGCGGGTTCAGGCACTCCTCGATCGTCGTCCAGATCGAGAACGTGGGCGCGAAGTCATAGCCCTCGACCACCAGGTCGGCGCCGTCGCGCACCCCCACCTCGCCGACATGCGAGAACAGCTCGTCGGCGGCGTGGCGCGCGAGCACGTCCGAGAGCCCGGGCTCGACGCCGACGCCCACGAGCGCGAGCAGGCCCGCGCGCTCCCAGCGCTCGTGCTGTGCCAGCTGGCGCTCGCCGAGCATCTCCCCCGGCAGCTCGTACGGACGCTCCGCGTGAGGATGCGACAGCGTCATGGCCATGTCCAGGTATGTGACCCTGGCGTCGAACGCGGCGGCGAAGATCGGCTCGTTGAAGCGTGGGTCGCACGCGTTCAACACCGCATCCGGCGCCACGCGGCCGATCAGCTGCACGAGCTGCTCGCGGCTGGACGCGTCCACGCGCTCGGCCGCGAAGCGATCCGCCTCGCCCAGCCGCGCGCTCGCCGCGCGTGCGCGCTCGAGCGCCACGTCCGCGAGCACCACCCGCTCGAACACCTCGCGGCGCTGCGCGATCGCCGCAAACGCGCCGCCCACACCACCCGCTCCCACGACCAGCACCTTCACCGCGCGAAGTCTGACGCAAGCCTCAAGTTCGAGATGGCACAAGTGCGGGGCGCCGATGCGCCGCAATGCAGCAGGCGCCTCACGTATGCTGGGACGATCCGCGCGGCCCCCGACAACAGACCCGAAGCCACCGGATGAGCACCGGCCTCCCCAGCCTCCCGCGCACACCGTTCGCATCGCCGGCCTCGCCAGACGCGGCGCAGGCGACGCGCGAGCACGAGCGCGTCGACGCGAACGGGACGCGTGGCGGGCGATCGGCTCGCTGGGCGCCCTCGCCCACGTTCACGCGCGGCGAGATCGCGCTCGTCGCCCTCGCCGGCGTGCTGCTCGCCGTGCTCACGAGCTGGCCGCTCGTCCTGCACATGTCGACCCGCATCGCCCCCGACCTCGGCGATCCGGTGCGCACCGCGTGGGAGATCGCGTGGGACGGCTACGCGATGCTCCACGACCCGCTGCACATCTTCGACTCGAACGCCTTCTACCCGCACCCGCTCAGCCTCGCCTTCTCCGATTCGCTGCTCGGCTACGGCCCCGCGGCGTTCTTCGGCTCCGGCACGGTGGCCGCCCTCGTCCGCTACAACCTGCTGTTTCTGTGGGCGTGGGCGTTCTGCTTCGCCGGCGCGTACATGCTCGGGCGCGAGCTCGGGCTCGGCCGCCTCGGAGGCGCGGCCGCCGGCCTGGCGTTCGCGTACGCGCCCTACCGCGTGACCGAGGCCGGTCACCTGCACGTGATCTCCTCCGGCGGGATCGCGCTCGGCCTGTTCCTGCTGCTGCGCGGCTACCGGCGCTCCTCGCGCGGGCTCGTGCTCGCGGGCTGGCTGCTGTCGGCCTGGCAGATCAGCCTCGGCTTCACGCTCGGCCTGCAGTACGCCTACCTGCTCGCGGTGCTCGCGCTGGTCGTGCTCGCGTGCTGGTGGCGCGGGCGCCTGCGCCCGGGTGAGGCGTGGCTCCCCGCCTCGGAGCGCGCGCGGCCGGCGGTGCGTCCAGGCGGGCGGATCGTCCCCCATCCCGACGGGGCCGCCCAAGCGGCGCCGAGCGGCGGCGTCGG
>JASHYF010000160.1 GCA_030043235.1 Solirubrobacteraceae bacterium
ACAGGCCGAGGTCCATCGCCCTCGGTGTTCGGCCGCGCGCGCGGATCCTTGAGCTCCGCCTCCCGCCGGCTGACTCGATTCGGGCCTGCGCTCAGCCGACGGCGCTGAACAGCGCCAGCTCGGCGGACAGCTGTTCGTACAGGCGCCTGCGCAGCTGCGTGTGGATCTGCGAGACGCGGCTCTCCGAGACGCCCAGCCGCACGCCGATGTCGCGCAGCGTCGCGCCCTCCACGTACAGCAGCACCGCCACTTCGCGCTCCTGCCTGCTCAGCCGCGCGAACGCGCGGCGAAAGCGCGCCTTCGCTTCGGCGCGCTCGGCGCTCGCCACCGGGTCGCAGTCGCGATCGGAGCTCTCCAGCGTGTCGATGCGCTCGATCGTCGCGCTCTCGTCCGAGCGCACGATGCGGTTCAGCGAGCCGACCTCCGCGAGCGCCGCCTGATCGAGGCGACCGACCAGCTCGAGCGCCGTCATGCCGACCGCGGCCGCGAGCTCCGCGCGCGTGGGCTCGCGTTCGTGGATCGCCGCGAAGCGCTCGCGCGCCTGGTTGATCGCACGCTCGTCGCGGCGCAGCGAGCGCGGCGCCCAGTCGTGGCGGCGCAGCTCGTCGAGCACCGCCCCCTGCACGCGCGTCCACGCATACTGTTCCAGCGACGCGCCCCGATCCGGGTCGAAGCGCTCGATCGAACGGATCAGCGCCTCCAGGGCGCACGACATGAAGTCCTCCACGTCGCATTGCGAGGGCACCTCGCGCACCTTGCGGTAGACGATGTAGCGGACCATCGGCATGAACGTGAACACCAGGCGGTCGCGCAGCTGAGGGTCGCCGCTGCGCCGGTACTCCCGCCAGGCTGCCAGCACCTCCTCCGGCGACGCCCTGGTTGCTCGCTTTGCGATTGTTTCCATACTCCTGCTGTGAGTTCGAGGGAACTGACCGCGATGGCCCGTACGGGGCATCGTGCTCGCGTCCGAGCATTCACGGGCGGCGTGTGACGCGCTGTAGATTCGAGATTGCTGCAGCATCCCCTGCCGGCGCGCTTCGTGCACGCGCGCGTGCACGAGCTGGCGCGCTGCTCCCTGCGCCCGCGCTCACCGCCCCCGTGCAACCGCTCAGGTATCGCCCGCTGCGGTCGATGACCAGGCCACGAGCAGACCCGCGGGCCGTCCGGGCACGCGAAGCGGGTCCGCAACTGGAGGAAATCCCCGGCAAATCCTCAAGTTCCGATGGAGGGCGTCGATCACATGACTGAACCCAAGCGCGAGACGGCCCACGGAGCGGACCGCGTCAATCGTTTTCAGGGAGAAAACGCCACATGAGCTCGCCAATCCTGCCTGTCCACGGGCTTTCCAGCCCGACCAGTACAACGGGACTCAGCCCGGCCAGTCCCACGGGGCTCTCCAGCCCGACCAGTCCAACGGGACTCAGCCCGGCCAGTCCCACGGGGCTCTCCAGCCCGACCGGCTCAAACCCCTCCGCGACCACCGCGATCGGCGACGTCAGCGCATTCATCGCGCAGCTGGCCGCCGGCGTGAGTGCCTTGAACGTGCGCGACGCCCGCTCTGGACCGCCGCCGGAGCTGCGCGAGCAGATCGACGCGGCTCGTCGCATCGGCGAGCAGCTGCGCGAAGGCGGCTTCGAGCTGCGCTTCTTCACCGCCGCCGAACGCGGCTCAACGACGATCGAGATCCACGATCGCCACGGCAACGCCGTCGGCTCGTTGTCGGCCGCCGAGGCGCTCGAGCTGGCCACTGACGGACCCACCGGCTAGATCTCAGAGCAGCTTCCTCCATGTCCACCTCCTCCATATCCCTCAACTCCACAGCCGGGGCGCCGCTGTCGGTCTCGGGCCTCGCCTCCGGCCTGGACACCACCGAGATCATCGCCGCGCTGATGTCCGCCGAACGCGAGCCGGTCACGCACCTGACCGAGCAGGAGGACAAGCTGCAGGGCGCGCAGACGGCGCTGCGCAGCGTGCAAACGAGCCTCCAGCAGCTGTCCTTCGCGGTCTCCGAATTCACGCTGCCCTCGTTGTTCGAAAGCTCGCAGACGGCGACCTCCAGCGAACCCACGCGCGTCGGCGCGGCCGCCGCCACCGGCGCGGCCGTCGGCGGCTACGAGGTCGAAGTGCTCCAGCTCGCGAGCTCCGCCCAGCGCACGTTCACGTACACGAGCCCCAGCGAAGAAGCCGCGGTCACGATCGAAGGCGTCGAACTGAAGCTCAAAGCCGGCGAGACGGCGAAGGAACTGGCGCAGGCGATCAACGCCGACAGCAAGGCCACGGTGTTCGCGGTGGCGCTGGAAAACGGCGAGATCGTCCTTTCCAACCGCGCCACCGGCGAAGCCGGCGGCGAATTCATCAAGGTCGGCGGCGGCGCGCTCGCCGAAGTCGAAGGCACGGCCAGGGAAGGCAGGAACGCCGTCTACACCGTCGACGGCGGCCCGGAACAGTTCTCCAAATCCAACACCGTCACCGACGCCATCGCCGGGGTCACGCTCACGCTCAGCGGCATCACCTCCGGCGGTCCCGTCACGATCGACGTGCAGGCGCCCGGCCCCAGCGCGAGCGCCGTGGAAGCGCAGGTGCAGTCGTTCATCAAGCTCTACAACACCACCGTCGAAGCGATCCAGAAGCAGCTCACCACCAAGCCCCCCGCCAAACCCTCGAGCTCCAGCGAATACGCCACCGGCACGCTGTTCGGCGATCTCGAACTCACCGGCCTGCTCGACACCATGCGCGCGAGCATGTACGAACCGATCAAAGGCCTCGAAGCGGAAATGTCGAGCCCGTTCGACATCGGCGTCAGCACCGGCGCCGCCAGCGGCTCGGGCGACACCTCGCAGGCGACGCTCGAAGGCCTGCTCACGCTGGACCCCACGAAGCTCGCCGAAGCCGTCAAGACCAACCCCGCCGGCGTCGAGCAGATGCTCCAGCAGTGGTCCAAAAGCCTGCAGGGCACGATCAACGCCGTCAGCGAAGCCGGCGGCGGCCTGGAAACCCGCATCAACGGCGACAGCGCCCAGGTCACCCAGCTGCAGAGCCAGATCTCCAGCATGAACGAAATCCTCGCCGACCGCGAAAAAGCGCTGCAGGAGACCTACGCCCAGCTCGAAAGCGTGATCTCGCAGAACACCGCCGAGGACGCCTACCTCGCCAAGCAGGCCGAAACCCTGTAGGCGCGCGCTGGGCGCGTCTCACACGCCCGCCGGGCGCGCCGATCCGCGTCGCGCGCTGGGCGCGCGAAGCCGGGCCTCAATTTTTCCCACGCCGTGACGATCATGGGGATGCAATGAGCAACCTCACCGCACCGCACGCCGCCTATCGCAGGGGCGAGGTGCTCGCGGCGACCCCCGGGCAGCTGGTGGTGCTGCTGCACGACGGCGCGCGCCGCTTCCTGCGCCAGGCCGGCCTCGCCATGCGCGACGGCGAGGTCGAGCGCGCGCACAACGCGTTGCGCCGCGCCGAACGGATCGTCGGCTACCTCGACGGCACGCTCGACTACGAGCAGGGCGAGCTCCCGCAGCGCCTGCACGCGATCTACCAGTTCTGCCTGGACTACCTGAACGCCGCGCGCCTCGAGCGGGACCACGCCAAGGTCGAGGCGGTCGGCGAGCTGCTGGGCGAGATGCGCGAGGCGTGGAGCGAGGTCGCGACCGAGGTGCAGGACGGGTGAGCCGCGCCTCATCCGACCGCGACGCCCAGCTCTCGCCGGCTCGCGAGCCCTCGCCGACCGGCGAGGGCGCGCTGGCAGGTGAGCTGGCTCCCTACCAAGCCATCTACGCGCACGCCGAGCTCGAGCTCGAGCTCGCCGGCAGGGGCGAGCTCGAGTCCCTCGCCGCGCTCGCGCCGCGCTGGGACGAGCTGGTCGCCGGCCTGCCCGCCTGTGCC
>JASHYF010000161.1 GCA_030043235.1 Solirubrobacteraceae bacterium
TTCCGCAGCGCTCCGCCGTGCAGGCGCTCGGCGACGTCGACGGGCGCGATCGCGATGGCGGTCGAGCCGCCTTCGAGCAGGCGCTCGGCGGAGTTGCCGATCGACACGTGGCCCTTGGCGGTGTGCGAGTCCGAGCAGAACACGATCACGTCCGCGTTCTCGGCCGCGGCGAGCTTGGCGAGACCCTCGGGGGTGGAGCGGTCGGTGACCACGTGCAGCTTTGCGCTCGCGTCGCCGAGCAGCTCGGAGCCGCCCTCGAGCAGCCCGTGCGCGTGGGCTTCGACGGCGCTCTCGCGGCCCGGGTCGTGCTCGTGCGCGTGGCGCACGTACGCGAGCGACACCTCCGCGCCGGCGCGGCCGAACAGCCGTCCGAGCGCGATCGCGTCGTCCTCGTTGGCGGTGCCGTCGTAAGACACGATGACCTTGACTGACATTGGAAGTTCCTCCTGTTGAGGCGCGGCCCTGGCGGGCCGGCGGTGGATCGTTCGAGTGCTTTCTGCTCGATCTTGGCACGGTCCTGCCATCAGTACAAATAATATTTTTTATATATAATATAAGATCTACTAATGCTCAACGTGGTCCGTTTGAAGATCCTCAAGGAGGTCGCCTACCGCGGCTCGTTCTCCGCGGCAGCCGCCGCGCTGTCGTACACGCAGTCGGCCGTCTCCCAGCAGATCGCGGCGCTGGAGGGAGAAGCGGGCATGGCGCTGCTCGAGCGCCACCCGCGCGGGGTCAGCCTGACGGCCGCCGGGCAGACGCTGGTGGGGCACGCGGAGGGCATCCTCGCGCGCCTGGACGCGGCGGAGGCTTCGCTCGCGACGATCGCCGGCCTGCGCGGCGGGCGCCTGCGCGTGGCGTCGTTCCCCACGGCCGGCGCCACGCTGATGCCGCTGGCGATCGCCAGCTTCCGCTCCGCCTATCCCGCGGTCGAGCTCACGCTCGTGGAGGGCGAACCGGAGGACGTCGCGCCGCGGCTGCGCGCCGGCGAGCTCGACCTGGCGCTGCTGTTCGAGTTCGCCGGCGAGGAGCTCGGGCGGGAGGAGCTCACGCGCACGAGCCTGCTCGAGGACCCCATGTACCTGGCGCTGCCGCACGAGCACCCGCTGGCCGCCAGGGCGAGGCTGCGCCTGGAGGATTTGGCGGGCGAGGCGTGGGTGCAGACCGCGCGCGCGAGCGCGTGCGCGCGCCACGTGGTGCGCAGCTGCCGCGCCGCCGGCTTCGAGCCGAACGTGGCGTTCGAAAGCGACGACTACCAGACCGTGCAGGGGCTGGTGGCGGCGGGCGTGGGCGTGGCGCTGATACCAGAGCTCGCCTTTTTCGATCGCCCACCCACCCGCGAGGACATCGCCATCCGCTCGCTCTCCCCCGCTCCTCCCGTGCGCCAGGTGATCGCCGCGCTGCCCGCCGGCGCGCGGCTCGTGCCCGCGGCCCCGGCGATGCTGGGCATGCTCGAAGCGGTAGCGCGCGGCTATGAGAAGCAAAGGGGGCGCCCGGCCACCTAGCCGGGCGCCCCCTCCGTTCGCGCCTGCCTACATGCAGGCTGGCCTGCCTCCTAGAAGGCGCAGGTGCTGTTCATCTGTTCGGCCATCTTTTCGTAGCCGAGAGACGTCGCGTGGATGTCCGGGCCGTCGGCATGGAGCACGATACCCGGGGCAACTTCGACTTTTTCGTCGAATTTGAGTTTTTTACCGGGTGCGTATTCGAATTCCGTGAAGTTGGCCATGTTCGTCCATGTGGCCATGCGTTCTTCTTCGAGTTCCTCTTCCGCCAACGTTTCGTTCACAGACGCGGGGTTGAACAGCGTCTCAGCGTCGCTGTAGCAGACTTTCTCCTGCTGCACCGCCGGAGGTTTGAGCGTTGCCTGCTCGAGCGCGGCGAGTTCCGCGACCCCTTTGTTGAACCCGGAATAGAGTTCCGTCTGATGGTTTTCTCCTGGGATTAGTTTGGCGGCGAACTTGGTCACTCCTTTGACCCTGCCGTATGCGTCGTAGGTGCCCTCGAAGATCACGCGCCCGTGGTAGCCCGCGTGGTGGATCGCCGCGAGGATGCCGATGACGTTGGTGTCGATCTGCTCGAACAGCGCAGGGGTGTCGGCTTTGACGATCGCGAGAGTGATGCTTTCGCCTTCTTCGAGCAGTTCGAGGCCGTGTTCGGCCTCGTACGTGGCCGCGAATTCTTCACCGATTTTTTTGCCTTCCGCATACAGTTCCGCGCCGTGTGCGAGCTCGTACGCGATGGCATCGCTGATACCACGGTCTTCGAGTTTTTTGGCGTGCGCCTCGGAGTATTCGTAGGCGAGCTGCTCGACGCGCTCCGCGAATTCGGGTTCGACTCCGCCGGTTTCCTCATACGCCTGCGGCACGACCTGTTCGATCACGTACGCTTCGACCTCTTCTTTGGCGATCTGTTTGACTTTTTCTTCGACCTTTTTTTTGGCGTACGCTTCCACGATCGCCGTGACTTTTTCTACGATCTCTTTTTCCGCCTGTTTTTCGGCTTTGGCGACCGTGTGAAGCTCGTCGTTCGCGCCGATGTCGAGCGAGATCATCTTCACCGGCGTATGCGCTGCCCGCTCGACTTTGATCGTTTCGATCACGCTTTCGAGCTGGGACTTGGTGCCGCCGTATTCGTGGTGCAGCGCAAAAGTATCCTTGTAGTGGTATTCGCACGGGGCTTCGCCGGTGACCGGCTCGTGAACCACGCGTCTGACCTCGTGGTTGATTTCGGCGAGCAGCGCCGGGTTGTCGCCGATCAGCGACTCGGTCGTCTCACCGGGGCAGCCGTCGTTGACGAGCTGGACGGAGTCTTTGTTCTGGGCGTTCACGAGGTTCAGGTAGTCGTTGGCGTAGCCGTGTTCGAACGCCGCCGGGTTCTCGGCCGGAAAGTTTTCGTTGAACCCATGCTCGGAGAACCCGAACGCCAGCGAGTCGCCCAGCGCGACATACGTGTAGCGGAGCTTGGGTGGTTTGGGTTTCATCGCTGCGGCGACCGACGGCACGGCCATCGCCGACAGGGCAACGAGCGCCACGACGCATCCGAGCAGCCGACAGAGACGTCGCTTGCTCGCCCGACGTGCGCCATTCATGGCAGGCATCTCATCCTCCTAGTTCACGGCGGGACGGACGGCACGGCGGGCGCACGAGGGCTCTGGAGCAGACCCCACAGCGCAGCCCCCTGTCCCTTCCAGCCCCATCTTTTTCCCTCACTGTGGAGCATCGCGAGCATCCAGCCCGACGGACTTGGACGACGATAGCCGCCCGCAGCCCAGATGTCAACAGGTGGGGGCGCCGCGGGCGGCGGGCTCGTCAACCGGTTGGGCGCCCGGGCGGCGGCTCGCCGGGTCGCGTGCGGGGCCCCGCCGCGCGATCACGTCCGTGGCGGCTGCCATCGTCTCGAGCCGTGAGCGCACTGCCCATCCTCTGCGTGCTCGCCGGCGTGCTGATCGGTGCCGGGTGCGCCGCGCTGCTCGCGCGCGCCGCCGGTTCGCGCGTGCGCGAGCAGCTGAAGGCGATCTCCGTGGACGTGCTCGCGCAGACGGGCGACTCGCTCGCCCGGCGCGTCGCCGAGGCGCGCCGCGCGGAGGAGGAGCGAGCGGCGGGCGAGATGGCGCGCCGCGCGGAGGAGATCAAGGGGATCGTCGCCCCCGTGCAGGAGAAGCTCGGCCGCATGGAGAGCGAGATCGCGCGCCTGGAGCGCGAGCGCTCGCGCGCGCAGGGCGAGCTCGCGCAGATGGTCCGCCACCTCGGCGAAGGCGTGGGCACGCTGCGGGCGGAGACCGGCAACCTCGTGTCGGCGCTCAAGCGGCCCGCGACGCGCGGCGCGTGGGGCGAGATCCAGCTGCGCAACGTGGTCGAGATGGCGGGCATGGTCTCGCACTGCGACTTTCTCGAGCAGAGCACGATCGACACCGGCGAGGGGGCGCTGCGCCCGGACATGCTCGTGCGCCTGCCGGGGGGAAAGCTCGTGGTGGTCGACTCGAAGGTGCCGCTCGACGCGTACCTGTCCTCGCTGGAGGCGACGAGCGAGGATGAGCGCGAGCTGCACACGGCGCGCCACGCGCGCCAGACGCGCGAGCACATCGCCAAGCTCGCGTCCAAGGGCTACCAGCGCCAGCTCGACTGCACGCCGGAGTTCGTGGTGATGTTCGTGCCCTCCGACGGCATCTACCAGGCGGCGCTCGCGCAGGATCCGGCGCTGATCGAGTACGGCGTGCAGCAGCAGGTGCTGATGGCGACGCCGACGACGCTGATCGGCCTGCTGTGGGCCGTGCACTACGGCTGGCGCCAGGAGCTGATCGCGCGCTCGGCGCGCGAGATCGCGGAGTCGGCGCGCGAGCTGCACGGTCGCCTCGGCCGCTTCGCCACCCCCTTCGCGAAGGTCGGCCGCCAGCTCGACTCGGCCGTGTGCGCGTACAACGAGGCGGTGGGCTCCTTCGAGCATCGCGTGCTGCCGCAGGTGCGCAAGATCGAGCAGGCGGGCGCCGCCTCCGAGCGCGAGGTGCCGGCTCCGCCGGCGGTTGAGATCACCGCGCGGACGCTCGTCTCGCGGACGGAGCCGGCGGCTGCGGGGGCTGCGGGCGCTGCGGAGGCGGGCCTGCTGCGTCCCGACGAGCTGCCCGATCCTCACGAGCTGCGCCCGCGCGCGCGAATCTCAGGCGGCGCGAGACGATCGTGAGGACGAGCGCCAGCGCCACGGGCACGGTGGCGGGCAGCTCGTCGACGAGGAAGAACAGCAGGTCGAAGGCGAGCGCGAGCATCGCCGCGAGCGCGGCCACGCGCAGCTGCAGCGCGCGCGTGGCGGTGAGGGCGAGCAGGCCGCCGAGCGCGCCGGCGACGAACAGATCGCCGTAGCCCATCACCGCCGAGCCGAACACCGCGCTCTGCAGCTGCGGCAGCCCGGCGACCGGACGCGCGGCGTTGAGCGCGTTGTTGGGGCGCTGCAAGAGGTCGGAGACGACGAGCGCGGTGTCGGCGAGCGACATCGCCACGATGCCCGCCGCCAGCCAGCGCGGCGGCGTGACCGCCGCGAGCAGCACGCCGAGCGCGACGCAGCTGAGCGCCGACAGCGCCAGCGCCGCGCCCTCGCCGGCAAGGCC
>JASHYF010000002.1 GCA_030043235.1 Solirubrobacteraceae bacterium
AGCGTGCGCAGCACCAGCTCCGACTCGGCCGTCAGCTCGATCGCCTCGCCGAGGCTCTCCGGGAGCTGCTCCACGCCCAGGCGGCGACGTTCCTCCGCGGACACGTGGTACAGGTTCTTCTCCATCGGCTCCGGCAGCTCGTAGCCCTTCTCGATCCCCTCGAGGCCCGCCTGCAAGAGGGCCGCGAACGTCAGGTACGGGTTGCACGCCGGGTCCGGGCAGCGCAGCTCCATGCGCGTGGCCTTCTCGCGGCCCGGGTGATACAGCGGCACGCGCACCAGCGCCGAGCGATTGCGCCGCGACCACGCCACGTACACGGGCGCCTCGAAGCCCGGCACCAGCCGCTTGTACGAGTTCACCCACTGCGCGAAGATCGAGCAGATCTCGCGGGCGTGCTTCAGCTGGCCGGCGATGAACGCCTTGCCCACGTCCGACAGGAAGTACTGGTCGTCCGGGTCGTAGAACACGTTTTTCTCGCCCGCGAACAGCGACTGGTGGGTGTGCATGCCCGAGCCGTTCTCGCCGAACAGCGGCTTCGGCATGAACGTCGCGTGCCAGCCGTACTTCATCGCGATCTCCTTCACCGTGATGCGGTAGGTCATGCAGTCGTCCGCCATCTTCAGCGCGTCCGCATAGCGCATGTCGATCTCGTGTTGCGAGGGCCCCACCTCGTGGTGGGTGTACTCCACGTGGATGCCCAGCTGCTCCAGCGCCAGGACCGTCTCGCGGCGCACGTCCGAGCCCGCGTCGAGCGTCGTCAAGTCGAAGTAGCCGCCCTGGTCGAGCACCTCCGTCGAGCGCGCGTCCTTGAACAGGAAGTACTCGAGCTCCGGGCCCACGTTGAACGTGTCGAAGCCCATCTCCTTCGCCCGCTGCACCGCCCGGCGCAGCACATGACGGGGATCGCCCTCGTACGGCGTTTTCTCCGGCGTGATCACGTCGCAGAACATCCGCCCCACCCCCTGCTCCTCCGGGCGCCACGGCAGCACCGCGAACGTGCTCGCGTCGGGCATCGCGATCATGTCGGACTCCTCTATCGCGTTGAAGCCCGTGATCGACGAGCCGTCGAAGCCCATTCCCGCCTCGAACGCGTCGTCGAGCTCGTCCGCGTTGATCGAGAACGACTTCAGCTGCCCGAGGATGTCCGTGAACCAGAAGCGGATGAAGCGGATGTCGCGCTCCTGCACGAGCGCCTTCACGTCCTCCGCGCTCTTCGGCTGGTCTGCCATCGAGCCGGACCTTACCGATGGGCCTTACCCGCCGCTATCGACCGCTGGCCAAAACGGGGCCGAGCCGGTCGGGGGCCGGCTCGCTCAGTGGCCCGCCACTGCGGCGACGAACTCCGCCACGTCTTCCGCTTCCTTGCCCACGTACAGGTCCGCCGGCATGTTGCCTTTGCCCAGCGCCGGTCCTTCCAGGATGGTGCTCAGCACGAACGCCTTGCGCTGTTCGAGCGTCGGGATCGTCGGCAACAGCACGTCGAGGTTCGGGCCGATGCGCCCCACCGACTTGACCGCCGCGAGCGTATGGCAGACCGTGCACGCGTGCGCAAACAGTTCACGCCCTTTGATCTCGTCCTTGGTCAAGCGCACGCCGCCCACCGCCACGCTCGCCTTGTGATCGCCGTTGTCCGCCAGCACGAACGCGGGCACCGCCAGGCCGAACACGACCAGCGCCACGATCCCCAGCGTCACCAGGTGCTCGCCCATGCCGCCTTCCACGTGCAGCGAGTCGCTCGCGCCGCGGGGGCCACCGCGCATCGCCACGAAGAACGTGCCGAGGCCCAGCAGGATGAACACCGCGAGGACGACGTACAGCATCGAGCGCGAGAAGATATCGGGTGAGGGCGCGGAGCGGTCGCACGGCGTCTCGCCGCACGAGCGCCCTCCCGCGTTTACTCGCGCTGAAGGCGCCGCGCTACCCTGGGGCTGCCGGCAATCTCCAAGGACGTGGACGCGCTGCGATGAACATCCTGCGACGGCTCCCCCTCTCGCGCCTGCTGCTGCTTTGCGCGCTGGTCGTCGCGATCGGCGTGTCCGCCACGGCGCTCGCGTTCGCGCTCGGCGCGGGGCCCACGCCGCCCCCCGAGCCGCTCGCCCAGGCGCTCCACGACGCGCTCGCCGCGCAGCCGGTCGAAGGCGTCAGCGCGAACATCACCTGGACCGATCACCTGCTCGAAGGGGCAAGCCTCGCCGACGGCCCTCGCTCCGGCGAACTCATCTCCAGCCCGCTCGTCTCCGGCGCCTCCGGCCGGCTGTGGATCGCCAAGGACGGCGAGCTGCGCTTGGAGCTGCAGTCCGAGAGGGGAGACACGCAGATCCTCTATGACGGGCACACGCTGTCGCTGTACGACGCCGCCACCAACACGCTCTACCGGTACACGCCGCCCGCGCGGGAACGGGGCGGCGAAGCGAGCGCCGAAGCGACGCCCAAGCAGAACGAAGTCCCGGGCGTGGGCAAGATCGAAGAAGCGATCTCGCGGCTGAGCGAACACGTGGAGGTGTCCGGCGCGATTCCCACCGACGTGGCTGGACAGCCCGCGTACACCGTGCGCGTGTCCCCCAAAGAAGGCGGAAGCCTGTTCGGCGGCGTGGAGCTGTCGTTCGACGCCGTCCACGGCGTGCCGCTGCGCGCCGCCGTGTACTCCTCCAGCACCTCTGAACCGGTCATGGAACTGGCGGCCAGCGAAATCTCCTACGGGCCGGTGTCGGGCTCGGTGTTCGAAGTGAACCCGCCGTCGAACGTGAAGATCGAAGAAATCAGCCTGCCGCATGGCGCGCGCGGGCAGCGTGCGCACGAGCCCGCACACGGCGCCGCTCACCCGAAGATCAGCGTCTACGGGCGTGGCCCGTCCGCGATCGCTGTGCTCGCATCGTCCCGGAACGGGGAAGCCAAGGCCAGAGCGGGATCTGAAAAGGGCGAAGACGAAGCGCTCGAAGGGCTGCCCAAGGTCAGCATCGACGGCGCCAGCGCCAGCGAGCTGCGCACCGAGCTCGGCACGATCCTCAGCTTCGAGCGGGGCGGCGTGCGCTACCTGCTCGCGGGCTCAGTCGCGCCCGGCTCGATCGAAGCGCTCGCGCGGGGCCTCTAGCGTGGGCGACCAGGTCGCCCCGCCCGTGCGCGCGCGCGGGCTGGTCAAGCGCTACAAGGAGGTGCTCGCCGTCGACCACGTCGACCTCAACGTGGGCGAGGGCGACGTCTACGGGTTCCTCGGGCCCAACGGCGCCGGCAAGACCACCACGCTGCGCATGGCGCTCGGGCTGATCGTCCCCACCGCGGGCACCGTCGAGCTGTTCGGGCGCGACCCCATGCGCCACGGCGCGCGCGCGCTGCAGGGCGTTGCCGGCTTCGTCGAGTCGCCGCGCTTCTACCCGTACCTCACGGCGCGCAAGAACCTCGAGCTGCTCGCCGCGCTCGACGGCGACGGCGCGTCAGCACGCATCGGCGAGGTGCTCGAGCTCGTCGAGCTGACCGCGCGCGCCGGCCACAAGGTGCGCGGCTACTCGCACGGCATGCGCCAGCGACTCGGCATCGCCGCCGCGCTGCTGCGCAGGCCGCGCCTGCTGATCCTCGACGAGCCCGCCACCGGCCTCGACCCGGCCGGCATGCGCGACATGCGCGAGCTCATACGCCGCCTCGCCGGGGAGGGCATCACCGTGCTGCTCTCCAGCCACCAGCTGCCCGAGGTGCAGGAGCTGTGCGACCGCGTGGCGATCGTCGAGCGCGGACGCGTGGTCTACGAGGGCGCGCTCGCCGACCTGCGCCGCCAGGGCGGCGCAAGCTACCGCCTGCGCACCACCGACGACGCCCGCGCGCTGGAAGTGGCGCGGGCACAGCGCGGGGTCGAGCGAGCGGTGGCGGGCGAGCACGGCGTCAGCTTCCAAGCACAGGAGCGCGACGTCGGCGCGCTCTCGCTCGCGCTCGCCTCCACGGGAATCGGCATCCTCGCGCTCACGCCCGAACTGGCGACGCTCGAGGACCTGTTCTTCCGGCTCACCGAGGGCGCGGGAGCCGACGGCGGAGGGACGGATGGAGCGGCGCCGGCGCTGGGCAACGGCAGCGGTGATCGCCTGCCCGCGGGCGCCGCGCACGCACCCGGCGCAGGCGAGGGAGGTGCTCGCGCCGAATGAGCGCCACCGGCTTCAGCCCCGCGGCACGTGCGCCGAGCGTCGCCCGCGCGAGGCGGCCGTTCACGCTCACCGTCTACCGCTGGGAGCTGCGCAAGCTCCTCTCGCAGATACGGACCTATCTCGGCATCAGCCTGCTGACTCTGCTGACGCTGATCTTCGTCGTGTTCGAGAGCCTGCACCACCAGGCCGGCCACCGCAACAACATCTTCGCCGCGCAGATCACGCAGTCCGGCCTGGCCACGCCCGTGCTGATGCTGCTGTTCATGTCCGGCTTCTTCCTGCCCGTCGTCGCCGCGCTCGTCGCCGGCGACATCTTCGCCAACGAGGACGCCAACGGCACGCTCAAGACGATCCTCACGCGCTCGGTCGATCGCGGCCAGGTGTTCGCCGCGAAGGCGCTCGCCGCGATGACCTACGCGACGGTCGTGGTCATCGTCACCGCCACCGTCGCCACGGTCGCGGGTATCGCCTCGTGGGGCTTTCACTCCGTGAGGACGTTCTCCGGCACGGTCGTCCCGGCGCCCGAAGCGCTGCTGCTCGTGTTCGCCATCAACGTCGCCTACCTGATCCCGCTGGCCGCCGTCGTCAGCATCGGCCTGCTGCTGTCCGTCGCCACGCGCAACAGCGCCGCCGCCGTCGTCGGCACCATCGGCATCGTCATCCTGCTGGTGATCGTCGCGCAGATACCCGGCCTCGAAGGCATCCAGCCGTACCTGCTCACCGAACAGTTGCAGAACTGGCAGGGACTGCTGCGCACGCCCACCGACTGGGCGCCCGTCGCACACTCCGCCTGGGTGTGTGCGCTGTACGGCGTACCCGCGCTGTTCGCCGGCTATCTCGTGCTGCTGCGACGGGACGTGGCCGGCGGTTAGCGCGCCGAGCAGCGTCAGCGTGCCTCGACTGACTTCGGAGAGCGTCCGTTCGCAGAGGACTCTGTGCGAACCAAGGCATCCGACGGCGCCACGTCTGGTGGTGGCGCGGCGGGCTGCGCGCTGGGCTGCGCGCGCAGCAGCGCCTCGAGCTCGGCTGTGGGCAGCGGCCGCGAGAGCGCGTAGCCCTGGACGAGCTCGCAGCGGTCGGCCACGAGCGAGCTCCACGTCGCCTCGTCTTCGATCCCCTCCGCCACCACGCGGATGCCGATGCTGTGCGCGAGCTGGATCGTCGCCCTGACGATCGCCTCGTCGACCTGGTCGGTGGTCATGCGCGCGACGAACGAGCGGTCGATCTTGACCTCGCCCACCGGCAGCGACTTCAGATGCGTCAGCGACGAGTAACCGGTGCCGAAGTCGTCCAGCGCGACGCCCAGGCCGAGCTCCCCGAGCTGCGCGAGCACGTCGCCGATGCGCACCGGGTCCGCCAGCACCATGTTCTCGGTGACCTCGATCACCAGCGCCTCGGGCGGCAGGTCGTGCTCGGCGAGCAGCGACGCGACTTCCTGCGGGAAATTGGTGTCCTGCAGGTCGGCGACCGTGGTGTTGACCGCCACGTGCAGGTCCAGGCCGTCGTCGCGCCACGCCTTGACCTGGGCCAGCGCCAGCTCGAGCATGCGGCGCGTCAGCGCGCGGCCGAGGCCGGCCTGCTCGGCGACGGTGACGAACTCCGCCGGCGGGACCAGCCCGCGGGTGGGGTGGCGCCAGCGCACGAGCGCCTCGGCGCCGACGATCTTGCGGGTGCTGGCGTCGGCCTTGGGCTGGTAGTAGGCCTCGATCTCGCCGGCCTCGAGCGCG
>JASHYF010000019.1 GCA_030043235.1 Solirubrobacteraceae bacterium
GTGCGTTCCCAGTCATGCTGTTGACGCCGTCCATGCACACCAGCCGCGCGCGGTCGCGCTCGGCGCTGAGCAGTTCGTCGAGGTGCTCCGGATCTTCGAAGCGGAAGCGGCGCACCGCGGCCCCCCGCGCACGCGCCACCTGGCAGCCGTCGTAGATCGTCTTGTGCGCGCGGGCGTCGAGGAAGATCGTCCCCGAGGACGCCAGCACCGGGATCACCGAGGAGTGGATGTGGGTGATCGTGGGGAGCACCAGCGAGTCCTCGCTACCCACGAGCTCAGTCAGCCGCGCCTCGATCTGCTCGTAGAGCACCGGGCTGCCGAGTAGCCGCGACCAGCTCGGGTGGGTGCCCCACGCTTCCAGCGCCGGCCCCACCGCGGCGATGATCTCCGGGTCGAGGTCGAAGCCCAGGTAGTTGCAGGAGGCGAAGTCGGCCAGCCACTGCGACCCGACGCGGATCATGCGCCCGTCGATCTCCTCGATCACCGCGTCCATCATCGGATGCGAGCGCTTGAGCGTGCCCAGATCGCGCAGCGCCCCGGGCAGGCTCTCGACCGCAAGCTGCTCGCCGGAGACGTCCTGGCCGGTGGATGGGTGCCTGCCGCCCGGCGCGGCGCTGGCCGCGCCGCCCGCGAGCGCCGGGGGACTCACAGGGGGGATGGTCGCAGTGGAGAGGGGAACGTCGAGCAGGCTCTGCAACTCGGTCGCGGGCAGCGGCCGCGACAGCGCGTAGCCCTGGACGAGCTCGCAGCGGCTGGCCACGAGCGAGCTCCAGGTAACCTGGTCCTCGATGCCCTCGGCCACGACGCGGATGCCGATGCTGTGGGCGAGCTGGATCGTCGCCTCGACGATCGCCGCGTCGACGGGGTCTGAGGTCATGCGGGTGACGAACGAGCGGTCGATCTTGACCTCGCCGACGGGCAGCGCCTTGAGGTGCGTGAGCGATGAGTAGCCCGTGCCGAAATCGTCGAGCGAGAGGCCTATGCCGAGCTCGCCCAGCTGCGCCAGGACGTCGCCGACCCGGACGGGGTCGGCAAGCACCATGTTCTCGGTCACCTCCAGCACGAGCGCGTCGGCCGGCAGCCGGTGGGCGGCGAGCGTCGCGGCGACCTCGGCGGGAAAGCGCGTGTCCTGGAGGTCGGCCACCGTGCTGTTCACGGCCACGTGAAGATCGAAGCCAGCGTCGCGCCACAGCCGCAGCTGCGTCAGCGCGAGCTCGAGCATCCTGCGCGTCAGCGCCCGGCCCAGGCCCGCCTGCTCGGCCACCGTCACGAACTCCCCTGGCCCGATCAGGCCGCGCTCGGGATGGTTCCAGCGCACGAGCGCCTCGACGCCGACGATCCTGCGGCTGCTCGCGTTCGCCTTGGGCTGGAAGTGGGCCACCAGCTGTCCGGCCTCCAGCGCGCGCGAGAGTTCCCCGGCGAGCGCGAGGCGCTCGAGCGAGTGCTTGTCGCGCTCGCGCGCGTAGCACGCATACCCGGACTGCGCGGCCTTGGCCTCGTACAGCGCGACGTCCGCGTGCTGCATCAGCTGCTCGTTGTTCTCGGCGTGCTCGGGGAAGAGGGCGATCCCGATGCTGGCCGTGACACGCAGGCCCACGCTCTTGACGGGGAACGGCCGAGCGATCGCCCTCAGGATCTTCTCCGCGACCAGCGCCGCGCTCGCAGCGTCGCAGGGATCGGACAGCAGCACCCCGAACTCGTCTCCCCCGAGGCGAGCGGCGGTGTCGGTGGCGCGCAGCGCCGTGCGAACCCGCTCGCCCACCTGGCGCAGCAGCTGGTCGCCGGCGTCGTGGCCGAGCGTGTCGTTGAGCTCCTTGAAGTGGTCGAGGTCGACCATCAGCAGCGCCACGCTCGAGCCGGTCACCCTGCTGGCGATGATCGCCTCGTGCGTTCGGCGCAGGAAGTCCCGGCGGTTGGGCATCGCCGTGAGGTCGTCGGTGAGCGCCAGCCGCCGCGTCTCGGTGAGCGCGCGCACGTCGCGGAACGCGAGCGCCGTGCGTGCGAACGCGACGAGCATCGTCAGCATCGCGAGCGTCAGCGCGATCGGGTCCAGGCGGCTGAAGTGGTCGTAGACGAGCAGCCCGAGCGCGCTCACGGTGAAGGCGGCCGGGATCGCGAGCACCGCGGTGCTCGGCAGCGTGTCGGCCTCGAGCGTCGCCCCCGGCTGCCACGCCGCCAGCGCCAGCAAAAGGACGCCGATGTCATAAACCAGGTTCGTCGTGCTGCTCGGAGCCGATGCCCCGCCCGCCACCTGCACTGCGTACAAGCAGTCCGCCGCCGCCAGCACGAGGAAGCCGCCTCCGAGCATCGCCCACATGCGGTCCAGCCGCCAGCCGCGCAACGCCAGCACCCCCACCACCAGGGCCGCGAGCAGCAAATCGCACAGCGGGTAGGCCATCTCGGTGATAACCGCCGCCGTGTCACCCGAGACCGACGCCAGCACCGGGCGCACCACGATCGCCGCCCCGATCGCCGCGATCCCGAGCCCGGCGATCAGGCCGTCCAGCCACATCCGCGCCGGCACCCGCCGCTCGCGCACCCGCGCGAGGCCCAGTATCCCCACATAGCAGCACGGGTACAGCGTCAGCCACATCCCGTCGCAGATCGACGGGATCGGAGGGTTGGGGAGGTGTTCGATCCAAGCCGCCCACAGCACGTTGCCCAGGCCGTAGATCGAGATGCCGAACGCGAAGATCATCCACGATCGCCGCGCCTGGTTGGTGCGCACCGCGCGCAGGCACACGATCACCCCCACAAGAATGTAGACCGCCGAAGTCACCCAGTCACGGACGACTTCCGCGAAGGCGCGATCGCCGACGCCGAACACTGCACGGGCCCCGGTCACCGCGACGAGCGCGAACAGCAGGGCGGTGGCCGCACCCAGCACACGGCGCTCGGGAGCCCGAAGCCCCGACGAGAGCGGAAGCAGTCGTGTACCCATAGCGAACGTATCGGGCGGCGGGGACGTACCCTTAGCATCGGCATGCTCGGCTAGACACGTGCAAACCGCCGCTCAGAGCGAGACCAGAGCAGAGCTATGCCATACCTGTGGCATAATCTTGGCATGGCCAGGACGAGGGTGAGCACGACCGTCGACGAGGAGCTCTTGAGGAGCGCTCGCCGCGCGCTTTCGACGTTGACCGACGCGGCGCTGCTGGACCGAGCGCTTGCGGCGCTGCTGGAGGCGCATCGTGCGGCAGAGATCGATGCCTCCTATGCAGCCTACGACGAGCACCCGCTCGAGGAGCCCGACGCGTGGGGCGATCTCGCGTCGTTCCGGGAGGCCGCCAGCGCATCGTGAGCGTGAGCCCGCTTCCCGCGCGGGGAGAGGTGTGGTGGTGCGAGCTGCCGGATGCCGGCCGGCGGCCTGTCGTGGTGCTCTCGCGGGACGCAGCCATCCCACGTCTGAGACGAGCGCTGGTGGCGCCGTGCACGACCACGATCCGCGGTCTCGCCAGCGAGGTCGTCGTGGAACCGCACGACGACCCGGTCCCTCGCCGATCTTCGATCAACCTCGACTCGCTGGAGAGCGTCTCCGTCGGCGCTCTCACCGAGCGGCTCGGACGGCTCGGCGACGAGCGGATGCGTGAGGTCTGCGCGGCGCTCGAGGTCGCCGTGGACTGCCGCGGATAGCCGCGACCGTCGATCCGGTGCGCGCCCGCCCCCACTGCTCGACGGCCTGGTGCTCGCGAGCGGCGGGAGCGGCCGCCTATGACACCTCAGCCGGCAGCTTCACGACCGTCAGCTCCACATCGCCCATCAGCCGCCGCGCTTCGCGCGCGTCGATCAGCCCGGCGCCGAGTCGCGCGGTGGAGTCGGCCCCGCACGCAACGCCGAAGCGCAGGCACTGGTCGGGCGGGCGTCCCTCATAGCGCGCGGCCAAGTACCCGGCGAGGAAGGCATCCCCGGAGCCGCTCCTGGCGACGGGCTCGCGCGGCTCGATGCGGGCGCGCTTGAGCACCTTCTGGCCGTCCACGAGCACCTGCGCGAAGCAGCCATCGGACAGCGTCATGATCGCTTCGCGCGCGCCGAGCGCCGCGATCTCGCCGACCGCGTGCGAGCGATCCTCCTCGCTGGAGAACTCGTGACCGACGAGCTCCTCCGCCTCGAGCACGTTCGGCGAGACCAGATCCGGTTCAGCGCGCACAGCCTGGCGCAGCGGCTCCCCGTCGGTGTCCACCACCGTGATCACGTCGAGTCGCTCGAGGTCTCTCACGAGCGACGCATACAGATCGGGCTCCACGCGACGCGGCAGCGAGCCGGCGAACACCACGATCGCTGCTCCGCGGGCCAGGTACAGGAGCTTGTCGCGGAACAGCTCCACCTCCTGCGCGGACACCGACGGGCCGCGTTCGTTGATCTCCGTCTGCTGGCCGCTCGTGGGGTCGAGCACGGAGGTGTTCGTGCGCGACTCCTCGCGGATCCGCACGAAGTCGTTGAGGATCGACTCCTGCGTGAGCTGCTCGACGATGTGCGTGCCCGTGGAGCCCCCCGCGAAGCCGGTGGCGATCACCGGCTGGCCGAGGGACTTGAGCGTGCGCGCGATGTTCACGCCCTTGCCGCCCGCCATCGTGCGCTGGTCCACCGTGCGATGGCGCCGTCCGAGCCTGAAGTTGGGCACCGCCAGCGACTTGTCGATCGCCGCGTTCAGCGTGACCGTGATGATCATCCTGGTGTCCTACCCGCCCTACGACGCACCTGAACGGCAGAGGATGCCCTGGCGTTGCACGGCACACAGGCTAGCGAACGTTTTCTCCGTCCCTGGACGTGCGAGCGTGCTGACGGAGCCTCGCGCGGAGCGCTTCCCGGACCAGCTTGCTACGCCGCGCGCACGCCCCGGCCGGACAGCGCCCACGCGCGCTCGCGCAGCCGTTCGGCCTCGGCGCGGGCGGCCGCGGCGGGCTCGCCCCCGC
>JASHYF010000162.1 GCA_030043235.1 Solirubrobacteraceae bacterium
ATGCGCTCGGCGAGGCGCTCGCTCACCGGTCGGCTTCCCTGCTCGAGGCCGAGCTCAGCGTAGGCTTCGGTCAGGTGGATCGGCGTCGGGTAGTGCACGGCCGAGGCAATTCCCCGCAGCGACAGGTGCTCGCGCAGCGCATCGCGTTGCTCGCTGCGCACGACGAACAGGTGGTAGACGTGGTCGGCGTGCTCGCCAGGTGTGCTCGGCAACTCGATCACGCCATCGCAGCCCGCCGCCGAGAGGCCCTCACGGATCAGCGTCCTCAGCGTCTCGCCGAGACTGCGGCGCTTGTCGTTCCACTGCTCCAGGCGGCCCAGCTTGACGCGCAGCACGGCCGCCTGGAGCGCGTCCAGTCGAGCCGTCGTCCCGACGATTCGATGGCGATAGCGCGGCTGCTCGCCATGAGCGCGCAGCAGCCGAACGCGCTCTGCGAGCTCGGGGACACCGGTCACCACCGCGCCCCCGTCCCCCCAAGCGCCGAGGTTCTTGGTTGGGTAGAAGCTGAAGCACCCGAAAGCCCCGAACGTGCCCACGCGCTGCCCGCGGTAGCGGGCGCCGTGCGCCTGACACGCGTCCTCCACGACGTGCACACCCGCCTCCCGCGCAAGCGCGATGATCGGCTCCATATCCACCGTCGCGCCGAACAGGTGCACCGGGATCACGCATCGCACCCTTGGGCCGAGGCTGCGCTCGAGGATCTCCGCGGTAAGCAGGTGCGAGTCTGGATCGACGTCCACGAGCACAGGTCTCGCGCCCACGAGGCTCACGGCCTCCGCCGTCGCGATGAACGAGTTGGTCGGCACGATCACCTCGTCGCCCGCCCCCACGTCCAACGCGCGCAGCGCCAGCGTCAGCGCCTCGGTGCCCGAGGAGACACCCACGGCGTGCCCGGTCTCGCAGTATGCGGCGAACTCCCGCTCGAACTCCTCGACCGGCTCGCCGAGCGTGAAAGCTCCGCGCTCGGCGACGTCGCGCACCGCGCCCATCAACTCCTCGAGCAGGGCGGCATCCGCGAAGTCCAGTCGCGTCAGCGGCACGGGAGCGGCCGTGTCGGTCGCGCCCTCCCGGCGGGCGCTCAACATGCCAGGCGTATCGCGGGAGCAGAGCCGAGTCGCGCGAGCTCCTGCTGCAATGCCCGTCTGCCGCGGTGGTGCAGGCCGTGGATCGAGCTCTCCGAGCGACCCATGTGCTCGGCGATCTCCGGAGGGGAGAGGCCGACGATGTGGCGCATCACCATCACGTTGCGTTGCTCGTCCGGCAGGGTGGCGAGCGCTGCATGGAGGTCTCGCGCCCGGTCTCGCGCGCCGTCATCGGCGTGCGTATCGACTCCGATGAGATCCTCCGTTGGCGTTGGCCGGCGCCTGCGAAGGTGGTCGAGGGCGACGTTGCGCGACAGGCGCAGCAGCCAGCCTGAGAAAGGCATGCCGCAGTCGGTGTATTTGCCGATGACGATCATCAGCTTCATGAACACCTGCTGCGTGAGGTCTTCGGCCTCCTTCTCGTCCCTGACGATGCTGCGCACGTATCCGTAGACGTTGTCCGAGTATCGGATGTACAGGAGCCGCACCGCGTCGCGATCTCCCTCCTTGGCCCGGGCTATCGCCAGACGAACCTCGCGCGCCTCCTCTGCCGAATCGTCAAGTCTCCTACGGGTCCTGAAGCCTGGCTGTCCGTCCATGACATCAGCGCTGTCGCGCATCCCCCAGCCCCCTGTCTCCTAGTTGTCGTTAGCGGTCCGTCGCTCGCCGCCCGTTGCGGGATCATACGGTGCTTTCCGCTGTCGCGCAACGTCGATCTTCTCAGGTGCGTTCGCCGCCGCTTGCGCTGCCGCCCACCTTGGGAGCCGTTCGCACGCGTTCTGCCCCTGGCGCCACGTGTACGCGCACGCCGTGCCGGACCGGCGGCGGCGAGCTCGCCGGGTCGCGGTCGCGCAGATAGATCCATGCGAGCAGGCAGACGCTGGCGCCGAGCAGGGTCGCGGTGACCCACATCCATCTCATGATCGTTCGACGTGGAAGGCTTGCACCTCGCGCTCGCCATCGCTGGCGCGGAACAGCGGGCCGATCGCGACCACCTCCGAGCCCCACGCAGGGGTCGCCGCGCCTGTTGGCATCTTCACGATCACGAGGTGGAAGTCGCTGAGCAACGCGAGGTGTGACTCTCCGGCACCGGATCCGTGGGTCCAGGCGATCACCAGTCCGTCGACACGCGCGCAGAACGCGAGTCGTACGCGATCTTCGCGCGGAGTGCCCCTCGTGCACCACGGGAGCCACGAGCGCGACGCGGCGGGCAGCTGTGAGGCTGTGGCCGGCCGGCGCGCGATTATCGTCAGCGAGCCCCGCGAGCACGCCCATACCAGCACGCACAGCAGCGCTGCTGACAGCGCGGCCGTTACGCGCCAAAGCCTCGGCCGATCGAGCGCAGCGTACACAGCGGCGGCGCGATCGCGCATCAGGCGACCAGCCATCCTCGGCACACTGCCTTACAGCAGAAGTCACCGGCCCTCACCCCGAATGAGACTATACAAGCGTCAACTGGCCTCGCGGCGCAAGCCGCGTCGGGCTACAGCCGCGCTTCGTGTTCCCCGGCGCAGGCGGCTGGCTGCGCGAGCGCCTTGCCGTAGCGGATCAGATCCGCGGCGCGCTCGGCCAGCGCGATCGTCGGCGCATTGGTGTTGCCGCGGGTGACGGCCGGCATCACGGAGGCATCCACCACCCTCAGGCGCTCGAGCCCGTTCACGCGCAGGTGATCGTCGAGCACTGCGCCGGCGTCCGTGCCCATGCGGCAGGTGCCGACGGGGTGGTAGAACGCGAACGTCGTGCCCGCGATGTGCTCGCACAGCGCGTCCCGCGTGTCGCCCGCCGGGGTCGTGAACGGCTCGGCGCAGCTGTGCCTGATCGCGGGCTGGGCACAGATGTCGAGCGCCAGGCGCAGCGCCGCGATCATCCGCTGTCGGTCCGCGCCCGCCGTGTAGAACGCGTTGCGCACAACCGGCTTGGCGCTCGGGTCAGCCGAAGCGAGCCGCACCGAGCCTCTGCTGTGCGGTGTCAGCAGGCAGGGCGAGATCCACGCACCGTGAGCTTCGGGGTCGCTCGTGGGCGCATCGGAGAACTGCACGGCTACGAAGTGGAGCTGGACGTCTGGCGCCGGCGCGTCGGGCGCGACGCGCGCGAAGCCGCCCGCGTCGGCCAGACCCGACGCGAACGGGCCGGTCTGCGCCGCCAGCAGCATTCTCGTGCTGCGCCAGCGCCGCCGGGCCACGCGGTCCTGCGGCTCGGGCGTCATCCACAGCAGTTCTGTGGCGGCATGCTCTGAAAGGTTCGCGCCGACCGCGGGCCGGTCGAGCAGCACGTCGATCCCGTGCTTCGCGAGCTCGTCGGCCGGCCCCACGCCGGAGAGCATGAGCAGCTGCGGGGAGTTGTAAGCGCCAGCGCACAGGATCACCTCGCGCTCGGCGCGCAGCTCCTGCAGCTGGCCGAGCTCGCTCGCCTGCACCCCGATCGCGCGCGTGCCTTCGAACAGCAGTCGTCGCGCGTGCGTGTGCGTCAGCACGGTCAGGTTCGCCCGCCCCATCGCCGGGTGCAGGTAGGCGTCGGCCGCGCTCGCGCGCATGCCCCCGCGTTGGGTCAGCTGAAAGAAGCCCACGCCGTCCTGCTCGGCGCCGTTGAAGTCCGCGTTGCGTGCGAGGCCCGCCTGCACCCCCGCCTCGACGAACGCGCGCGAGATCGCGTTCGGCGAGCGCGGCTCGCCCACCGAGAGGGGGCCGCCGGCGCCGTGCCAGCGCGAGGCGCCGCGCTCGTTGTCCTCGCTCTTCAGGAAGTACGGCATCAGGTCGGCGGCCGACCAGCCGGGCACGCCCCACTCGTCGTAGTCGCGGCGGTTGCCGCGGACGTAGATCATCGCGTTGACCGAGGAGGAGCCGCCGAGCACCTTGCCGCGAGGCAGCGGGATCCGCCGGCCGGCGCACTCGCGCTCGGGCGCCGACTCGTAGCCCCAGTCGAACCCGCCGCGCGCGAGCTTCAGATAGCCGAGCGGCGCACGGATGTTCTCATCGGTATCCGGTCCTCCTGCCTCCAGCAGCAGGACCTGCACGTCCGCGTCTTCGCTGAGCCGGCTGGCGAGCACGCAGCCCGCCGATCCCGCGCCGACTATCACGTAGTCATACGTTTTGCGCAGAAGCCCCTCCCGCGTGCCGTCTCGCTCCGGTGGCGGGCCCGGAGAACGGCTTCTCGAAGCTCGCCTTCAACGCAAGGCGCCTCAACCGTAAGTGAACTCGTCGCCGGGTGGAGCCTTCTTGCTGCTCTTGCCGTTCACGGTGGCGGTCACGTTCACCGTCTCGGGCTTTGCCGCCGCCGGGGCGAGCATCGTGCAGTGGCTGCTCGAGAGGCATTCGACGTCGGTCGCGGCGACCTTCCCGAACTTGAAGACCGTCGGAGTGCTTGCGACTCCGAAGCCGCTGCCGGTCACAGTCACCGAAATGGCGCCCGCTTTGGACCCCGTGTCAGGGCTGACGCTCGTGACGGTCGGCGGGCCGAACGTGTATTGGTCGTTGGCCGTGCTCGCGCTCGTTCCGTTGGGCGTCGTCACGGCCACTCCCACCGTTCCCGTCGTTCCGGGCGGCGACACGGCCGTGATCGATTGGGGTGAGCTCACCGTGAAGCTGGTGGCGTTGGTCGAGCCGAACCTCACCGACGTGACTCCCTTGAAGCCCGTGCCGGTGATGGTTATCGACGTACCGCCTGCGGCGGCTCCCGTCTTTGCAGAGAGCTTAGTGATCGTCGGCGCCGGTCCTGGCGCCACGTAGTCGAACTGATCGGCCGGGCCGGTCGCGCTCGTTCCGCCGGCGTTGCTGACCGTCACCTGCACCGTGCCCGTCCCGGCCGGAGCGGTCGCGGTTATCGAGCTCGCCGAGTCGATCGTGAAGCTGGCGGCCTTCGTGGAGCCGAACTTGACGGCGGTCGCCTCCGCCAGTTCGGCGCCGGTGATGGTCACCGAGGTTCCACCGGCTTCGAGTCCCGCATCGGGGCTCACGCTCGTGACTGTGGGCGCGTAGGGCAGCGTGGTGAATGTCTGGTCTTCGCCGTGGGTCGTCCCGGTGGCGTTGGTGGCGCTGATGCGGTAGTGGTAGGTGCGGTTCGCTGTGAGCCCGCTCAGCGACGCTGTGACGGCGACGGGCGCTTCGCCGGAGCCCGGGGGCGTGGA
>JASHYF010000163.1 GCA_030043235.1 Solirubrobacteraceae bacterium
TGCGCGAGCAGCTGCGCTCACTGGCGATGGGCGAGGCTGCGTTCGCCGTCGAGCTCGGCGAGCGCGAGCCCGGTCCGAACGGCGCGGACACGGTTGAGTTCATGATCGCGCCCAATCCCGGAGTGCCCGCGGGAGCGCTGCGCGAGATCGCCTCGGGCGGCGAGCTCTCGCGCATCATGCTCGCCATCATGCGCGTCGCGAGCGCCGGCGCGCACGACGTGACGCTCGTGTTCGACGAGGTGGACGCCGGCATCGGCGGTCACACCGCGCGCGTGGTCGGCGCGCAGCTGCGCGAGCTCGCCGAGCGCCGGCAGGTGCTGTGCATCACCCACCTGCCGCAGATCGCCTCGCTCGGGGAGCGGCACTTCTCGATCGTGAAGGACACATCGGTCAAGCCCGTGCGCGCGACCGTCGTGGAGCTGCGCGAGGGCGAGGTGGTGAGCGAGCTCGTGCGCATGCTGGGCGCCGACAGCGATGACACCGCCGCGCTCCGCCACGCGCGCGACCTGCGCCGCGCAGCTTGACAGGCCGATCTGGCGTTACTCTCGCAGTGAATGGCCGCCACGCGATCCACGCCCGCCCGCCCGCCTGCCTGCGCCCCCGCAGGGGGTGTGCCCCCACCGGGGGTGCGCCCCTCGGAGTGTGCCCCCAACGGGGGTGCGCCAGCCGTCGAGCCCGCCTGCCCGCCCGTGCCCGCAAGGGTGCGCCCTTCAGGGCGTGCCCCCAACGGGGGTATGCGCGGCGTGGAGCCGGCGTGGAGCGTCGCCGGCCCCGTGCGACCGGGCAGGCGCACGAAGCTGCTCGTCCGCGACCTCGTGCGCGGCGACGTCGCGCTGATCGACCATCTGGACATCGATCGCGTGTCCGCCGAGGAGCTCATCGCCGCGGGCGTCACGGCGGTGCTCAACTGCAGGCCGTCGTCCAGCGGCACCTACCCGAACCTCGGCCCGCAGCTGCTCGTCGAGGCCGGCGTCGTGCTCGTCGACCTGCCCGACGACGCGCTGTTCGAGGTCCTCTCGGGCGGGGACCCCGTGGTCATCCGCGCGCTCGCGGGCACCACCGCCGCGGAGCTGTTGCGGGGCGGCGAGCTGCTCGCCCGCGGGGAGCTGCTCGACCTCGAGCGCGTGTGCGCGGAAACGGAGGCGCGCCGGAGGGAGGTCGGCGAGGCGCTCGAGCGCTTCGCCAACAACACGATCGAGCACATGCGCGAAGAGCGCGAGCTGCTCGCCGGGAGGGTGCCGCTGCCGCGCTTCACGACCGACTTTCGCGATCGCCCCGCGCTGGTGGTCGTGCGCGGAGTCGGCCACCAGCGCGACCTGCGCGCCCTGCGCGCGTTCATCCGCGACAAGCACCCCGTGATCGTCGCCGTGGACGGCGCCGCCGACGCCGTCCTCGAGGTTGGCCTGCGCCCGGACATGATCGTCGGGGACATGGACTCCGCCAGCGAGGCCGCGCTGCGCTGCGGCGCCGAGCTCGTCGTGCACTCCTATCCCGACGGGCGCGCGCCCGGCCGCGATCGTCCCGAGCAGCTCGGTCTCGCCTTCAAGCTCGTGCCCGCGCCCGGCACGAGCCAGGACCTCGCCCTGCTGCTGGCCGCGGAGAAGGGCGCCCGCCTGATCGTGTCCGTCGGCTCCCAGTTCAACCTGCTCGAGTTCCTCGACCGCAACCGAGAGGGCATGTCATCCACGTTCCTCACGCGCCTGCGCATCGGCGAGATCCTCGTTGACGCCAAGGGCGTCAGCCGCCTCTACCAGCCGCGCCCCGGCCTCGCTCCGCTGCTCGTCGTGCTCCTCGCCGGCCTGATCGCCGTCGCCGCCGTCATCTGGCTCACGCCCGTGCTGCGCGACCTCGCCGAACTGCTGTGGCTGAAGCTGCACGTGCTCGCGCTCGCGCGCGCCGGTGGGCCCGGCGGCTGACCCCGCGAGGTGGCTGTGAAACGGTGAGACTGTGCTTCACAGCTGGAAGCCTGCGCGCAGCCGCTCCTCTCCGACGCCGCCCATGATCGACTACCGCTACCACGCGCTCTCCCTCGCCGCCGTGCTGCTCGCGCTCGCGCTCGGCGTGCTGCTCGGCATCGCCATCGGCGACTCCAGCCTCGTGTCCTCGGCGAAGAACGGCATCGTCCACAACCTCAGCTCGGAAGTCAGCCAGGCGCGCCGGCAGGCCGGGCGCCTGCAGGAACGCCTCAGCGGCGAGGAAGCGTTCGCCACCGGCCTGTACCCGCTGGCGGTGCACGAACTGCTCGCCGCACGCGCCATCGGGCTGGTGTTCCTCGGCGGCTCCTCAGACCAGGTCAACGCGCTCGTGCGCAGCGCCGTCTCCCAGGCCGGCGGCCAGGTCACCACCGTCGTAGCGGTGCGCGAGCCGCTCGACCTGCAGGGCATCGCCGCCGGGGCGGCCGGCACGCACTTCGCGGCGCTTGCCGGCGCCACGCCGCTCTCCACGCCGCTGGTGGAAAGCTTTGGCGAGCTCATCGGACGCCAGCTCGTCAGCGGCGGGCAGATAGTCGACCGCGAGCTCATCAGCCGCGTGCGCGCGAGCCTGCTGAGCGCGTTCGACGGACAGCTCACGCGCCTCGAAGGGGTCGTGGTCATGCGCGCCGAGCCGACGGGCATGACCAGCGAACAGAGCCAGGCGGCCGCGGCGCTCGAGTCCGGGCTGCTGGCCGGCGTGAGCGCCGTCGGCGTCCCCGCCGTCGGCGTCGAACTCAGCCGCACCGAACCGTCGCAGATCCCCTGGTATCGCAGCAAGCACCTCTCCAGCGTCGACGATCTCGACGAGCTCGCCGGGCAGGCCGCGCTCGACTACGCGCTCGCCGGCGACCACGGCACCTTCGGCGTCAAGGCCACCGCCGAATCGCTGCTGCCCGCGGCCACCAGCGCCGGCGGGCAGC
>JASHYF010000164.1 GCA_030043235.1 Solirubrobacteraceae bacterium
CCGCGGTCGAGCGCGCCAAGCGCCTCGCCGGCCCGGGCGGTCTCGCCGGCCGGGACCGTCTCACCGGCCGAGACCGTCTCACCGGACGTGCCTTGCGGAGCGAGCGTGCGTGTGGAAGTGCTCGAGATGTTCGACACCACTTCGCCATCGGCACGTCACACGGGACAACTTGAGAACGCGCGGGCGCCTACCGCCCGCCGCCGTGCTCCGACTCCACGCCGGGCACGATCGATCGCAGGCGGGCGCGCTCGGCCGGCGGGCCCTGCGCATCTCCCCCGCCGAGACGAAGGCCCTCGCGCAGCAGGTCCTCGACGCTGAGGCGGCGCAGCCGCGCCATCTCTGCGACCAGTCGCCGCTCCTCGTGCGTGAGGCGCAGGTGGACGACGTGCGCGTAGCGAGGCGGCATCGTTGCGAGGGTACAGTTGTCTACCATACACTGTCAACGATGGGCTCTGGACGGCATGGACCTGGGCGTGCGTGGCGTGGGATGTTTCCGCCGTGCCGCGGCAGCTTGCGCCAGACCCCTCCCTCGCTGCCGTTCTGCGCCGCCTTCGCCTGGAGCGGGGCACCACTCAGGAAGCACTCGCGTACCGCTCAGGGATCACGACCGGCTCACTTGCGCGGATCGAGCTCGGGCAGGCGAGCCCGGCGTGGACGACCGTGCGGCTGATAGCCGCGGCGCTGGACGTGACCCTGGTGGAGCTGGCCGCGGCCGTGGAAGCGGCGTAGGGCGATCAAGCCCTGCGCGCGTGCGGAGGGCACGTCATCGAAGTCGAGACCGCGGCTCGGGCTCTCCGGCGGCGAGGATCGCGACATCGAACGGAGTGGGCTCATTGATCTGGGGCCGGGCGAGCTGGCCGAGCAGATCGACTGGCCCTAAGCCTGCCTCGAGCCGATCTCGCCGGGTTCTGCCACCCCGTCCATCCGGGCCGGATAAACGAGATCTTGATCCCCGAGTCGCATCGCGTTCGCAATGTTGGCCAACTGGCCGAGCGTGAGGTTGCGACGGCCCGATTCGACGGCGGAGACATAGGAAGGGGAGCCTCCGAGGCGCTCGGCGAGCTCGGCTTGGGCGAGCCCGAGCGCCTGGCGGGTGTCTTTTACCCGCGTGATGCGCTCCTTGGTCTCGCGCTCGACAATCGCGAGGTCGGGGTTGCCCATGACCGGGGGAGATACCGCGCTCCCGATGTCGAGCGAGGTGTCTAAGCCGTCCCAGAAGCCAGTGCGCTCACGGCACGCTGCAGCGCTGGTAAAGGACGATCGTGGTCGTGTGATGTGGTCGCACCGCGATGTCCGTAGATGCGCAGGCACCCGATTCCTGGGATCCGGTGCGCGACATCGAAGCAAATACGTTGTAGCTCCCGGGCTCGAGGGCGATATGGAACGGCCGGGCCTGGGTCACATCAACGAGCATCGTTTTCCCGGTCTGGCGATCAACGAGGTGGAGCCAGCCGGCGGCGGCATGGGTCGCGAAGCCCGGCGCAAGCGGACCGCCGGCATCGAGGATCTTCCCGGTAAGCGTCCCGGTATGCCCTGCTCCCACATCGTTGCCGTGTTCGGCGCTCGCCGTCCCCCCGCAGCCCAGGACCATCGCGACGGCGCTTGGCGCTACAAACCAACGCGACCATGACATCACACGCTTGATAGGGAGCAGCATCGCGCTTGACCGTAGCAGTGGCGCAACGACGTTCACGCCAGTTCAGACCGGGATCTTGGGCGGGGTCGTTCGGTGTCCGTCCGCACGACGGTGGTGGCGGCGAAGGCCGGGGTGCCTGGTGCGCTCGGCCCAGGCCACACAGCGGCGCCACAAACCAGAGACATAGCAGGCGCCACCGGATAACGGTGGCGTGCGCTCGCGGATCGCGAGCCGAAGAGGCAACAGCTGACCACGTCGAGTTGTTTATAATCGTCTAGCTATTGACATCTCGGTGGTGGCCCGACTAAGGTCAGGAAACCACTGCAGCCAAACCGTCACACGGGGGCACCCTATGTCCGAGGCATCATTCCGATTGCACGCCGTGACAAGCTGGAGATCGCTGCGTATCCTGGGAGCAGCTAGTGCATTCTGCTGCGCACTGATAGTCAGCCAGTCCGCTTTCGCGGTAGCAGCAACGCCAAGCGCCGGACTGCACGGTCTCGAAGGAACGCCGGTCGGGAGTGTGGCCGAATCCTCACTCGGGGCTGAACTCGGTAAGGAAGGAACACCCCTTACGGCGGAAGAAGCCAACGACACGGTGTTCACACGCGCGGAAGCCGCTGCGCAGCTAGATCCAGCGGCAGTCACGTACTATGTGCACACCTATAACGTAAGCGAAGCAGTAGCACGCGAACGGTTGGAGTCGCAGGCGATGGCGCCTAACCTGCAGACAATGCTAGAAAGCCGTGTCGGCTCAGCCTTCACGGAACTGTGGTTCGACAACACAACCGGACAATGGGTCGTCGAAACCACGTCGCCGGCTACCGATAGCGCGGTCGGAGAGGTGTTCGCAAACGTCGGCCTAGATAACGCCTACCGAATTGAGCACACCGACTTCAACCAAGCCGAAATGCTTTCACGAGTGAAGGAACTTACCCAAACGCTGTCCGAAAGCATTCCGCCGCGCGACTTCA
>JASHYF010000165.1 GCA_030043235.1 Solirubrobacteraceae bacterium
GTGTACTGCTCCAGCGTGATCGAGCACGTGCCGCCCGCGCGCCGCCCCGCTTTCGCCGCGGAGGTGCGTCGCGTGGGGCGCGGCTGGCTCGTGCAGACGCCCGCGCGCTCGTTCCCCATCGAGCCGCACTCGCTGCTCCCCGCGGCGCACTGGCTGCCCGCGCCGGCGCGCCGGCGCTACTGGCGCCTCGGCGCGTCGGGCGATCCGCCCGAGCGCATCCGGCTGCTCAGCCGCCGGGAGCTCGAGTCCCTGTTCGGGCCCGCCCGCCCGGAGCGGCTCGGGGGGCTCGTCAAGAGCTGGGTGTGCGTGCGCCCGCCGGGCGGGCACAGCGCCACCGGCTCCCCGGGCCGGTAGGCCCCTCTCCATAAAAAAATCAATGAGCGAGCCGGCTGATGTCGTTGCTCAGGCCGTTGATCACCAGGAAGATCATCAGCACGATCCCCACCGTGCTGTAGCGGTACATCGCCGCCAGCGAGATGCGCCTGCCGCGCACCTTCTCCGCGACCGACCACAGGATGTGCCCGCCGTCGAGCGGCAGGAACGGGAACAGGTTGACCACCGCCAGGATCAGCGAGATGAAGCCGAGGAACACCAGCGCGTAGCCCGCGCCCGCCTCCACCGTTTCGTGCGCGATTTCGGTGATGCCGACGATGCTGTGCAGTTCGTGGCGGACCTTTTCGCTCGTGAACGCGCGCCCCAGGTTGGACACGAGGCTCGTGGTCGCTGCCCACATCTCGTGCAGCGAGGTGCTCGCGGCGCCCAGCACGCTGTAGCCTTTCGCCGCCACGCCGAAGTCGAAGCCCACCAGCATGCGACCGATTTCCTTGTCGTAGCGGGGATACACGGACACCGTGAGCGTGCGTCCCGCCCGCTTCACCGTCAGCGACACCGGCGTCGCCGCGCGGCAGTTCGCCGTCAGCGCGCCCGCGCACCGGTGCGCGTCGATCGCGCGCTCGGCGGAGGCCACGGCCGCCGGGCGGCCTTCCACGGCGAGGATGCGATCACCCGGGCGCAGCACCGCTTCGGCGGGCTCGCCCTTGATGATGCCGGCCACCGTCGTCGTGGGCACGCGCGTCGGAATCGACGGGTTGAGCGCTTCCAGCGTGCCCGCGCCGTTCGCGTTGCCGACCGCCAGCATCGCCCAGAACAGCGCCAACGCGATCAGGATGTTCATGCCCGGGCCCGCCAGGATCACCACGATGCGCTTCCACGGCGCCTGGTTGTAGTACGCGCGCCTGAGGACCTCGGGGTCGATCGCGGCGGGCTGATCGGACCCTGTCCCCTCGACGTCGGGGCCCGTCTCCTCGATTCGCCCGGGCCCCACCCCGGGCAGCGCGCTCGCCGCCGCGAGCGGCTGGGCCGCGCTCGCGTGCTGGGGTGCTTTGAGTTCCTCGGGGCTCATGCCGGTGATCTTCACGTAGCCGCCCAGCGGCAGGGCGCCGAGCGCGTACTCCGTCTCGCCCCTGCGCACGCGCAGCAGCGTCGGCGGGAAGAACAGCGAGAAGCGCTCCACGCGCATGCCCACGGCCTTCGCCACCAGGAAGTGCCCGAACTCGTGCAGCACGATCAGCATGACGATGCCAAGGAGGGTCAGGACCCAGGCCATGGGCCTCAGTGTGGCAGGCGCGGCTTCGCGTCCGGTAAGCGCGAGCGTGCTCTCAGCGGCGCCGGGCGCCCTTCCGGGCTCCCGGCTCCCGCCCGTGACTCACAGTCTCACAGCTTCACGGTCTCACGGCCGTGCCCGGGCTATGCATCGACGCGGGTGCGGTGCCCGGCGCTCACCCCAGCCGGGCGACCGCGTCGCCGGCGAGCGCCCTGGCCTGCCGGTCGGCCTCGTACAGCGACTCGAACGAGTGCACCGGTTCGCTGCCGAGCTCCGAAAGCGTGCGCTCGATCACCTCGGGGATCTCCAGGAAGCGCAGCCGCCCCGCGAGGAAGGCATGCACGGCGATCTCGTTGGCCGCGTTCAGGATGCACGGCGCCGTGCCCCCTTCGCGCGCGGCCTCGCAGGCCAGGCGCAGGCAGGGGAACGCGTCGAGGTCGACCGCCTCGAAGGTCAGCTCGCCGACGCTCGGCAGATCGAGCGGTGTGATGTCCAGCGGTGCGCTTTCGCCTCCGTGCAGCGCGTAGGAGATGGCGATGCGCATGTCCGGCGGTCCCAGGTGCGCGAGCATCGCGCCATCCGCCATCTGGATCAGCCCGTGCACGAGCGACTGCGGGTGCACGACCACGTCGATGCGCTCGTACGGCACGCCGAACAGGTGGTGCGCCTCCATCAGCTCGAGGCCCTTGTTCATCAGCGTGGCCGAGTCGATCGTGATCTTGCCGCCCATCGCCCACGTGGGGTGCGCGAGCGCCTCCGCCACCGTCACGTCCTCCAGCTCCGCGCGCACGCGCCCGCGAAACGGGCCGCCGCTGGCGGTGATGATCAGTCGCGTCGCCGCTCCCGGCGGCTGGCCAGCGAGCAGCTGGTGCAGCGCCGTGTGCTCGGAGTCGACCGGCACGATCCGCGCGCCGGTGGCCTCCGCGAGCGCCGTCACCAGCTCCCCGCCCACCACCAGCGACTCCTTGTTCGCGAGCGCCAGGTCGATGCCCTCGCCGAGCGTCGCCACCGTCGGCCCGAGCCCCGCCGAGCCGACCAGCGCGTTCAACACCAGCTCGGCGCCCGACTCGAGCACCAGCGTCACCAGGCCCTCCGCCCCGGCCAGCACCCTCCCGTCCGTCCAAGCCTCCGCCGCGCGCGCCGCCGCGTGCTCGTCGCCGAGCGCGATGCGCTCCACACAGTGCGCGCGCGCCTGCGCCACCAGCGCCTCCCACGAGCGCTCCGCCGACAGGCCCACGAGCTCGAGCTCCTCGCTCTGCGCGCACACCTCCAGGGCCTGCGTGCCGATCGAGCCGGTCGAGCCGAGGACGAGCACGCGCTTAGCGCCGGGCACCCAGGGTCCTCACGATCGCCGCCTGCGCATGCTGGAGTCAGGGTAGAGGGACGCGGGGAGCCGTGTCGCGCGAAGCCACGGCGCGCGGTACGTCTGCCGCCGTTTCCCGCGGGCGGCGGTTATCTCCACGGATTCGCAGCGATGTCCGTGTGGGGACGATGCTCGCGTCCCCACACGTTCACCTTTTGCTGTAGCTGCGGTTCGCTATGGAGTGACGGTCAATCCCTTCGCGGCGATTGCCTCGATGTTGTCAAGCGTCGCTCCGTAGACCTGGGGTTCTCCTGTGACTTCCGAGTACAGGTGGAATGGGCCCTTTTGTTCGCCATTTTCATAGTACCTCTGATACTCCTGTTTCGAGCTGGACGCCCTGTAGACGAATGAGACGCCCATCTTGTCGACCGTTGTCGTACTAAGCACGTCGCCAGCTATGTCGACCGGGCTGCCATCACATTCAAATTCTGCGTGCCAATACGTAATTGTGCCGGCCTCGTTTTCTTCCGA
>JASHYF010000166.1 GCA_030043235.1 Solirubrobacteraceae bacterium
CCGCTCGGGGCGACTGATGGGTGCGGGCCGAGGGTCGGGGCGCATCAGTACCACCTCCCAGCCGCCAGCGCAGCGCATGAGCGCACCGCGACGGCGGCCATCTGCCGGCGCGATGCGGAGCCCCACGCCGAGCTCACGGCACAGAGCAACGAGATCGACCGGGAGGTTGCGGTCCGCAACCAGATCGCCCGCGAAGCGCTCTAGCTGGGTGCTTAGTTCCGCCTTGGTCTCCTCGTGGCTGTGGACTTCTCGCCGATGAACGACCTGATCGATGGTGCGCCTCCTGGATACTGGATGCTCGCCTGCTCTCGATTCAGGGCCGGCTCCACAATGGGGCGGCCGTGCCACGGAGACGAGTCGAGTTTCGTCATAGTCTCCGCGATGTGGCGGACGGCATCGTCGGGCGTCTGCTCCGGGTCGGCGGGGCGCCAGAGCACCGCGCGCTCTATCGTCTCGCGCAGGCACTCGAGCGTCCGGTTGCCCTCCATGCGTGCATAGGCAGCGCCGTCGATCGCAAACGACACGCGCCACAGGCGATGGAAACGCTCCTGCTGAGCGGCCAGGTGACCCCCTGTGATGTTCTTGTTGTGTTCGTCGAGCGACGCGAGCGAGTCGAGCACACCCTTGAAGAAGATCCCGACTTCGGCGATCTTGGTGTTCATCTCAAGCGTTGGGCAGTACATGACGACCTGGCCCGGCTTGAGGTCGAAATCCGCCTCCAGTGTCCGCAGGGTGTTCAGCCTGTCATCGGCGCCGCGGCGCACATCGGCGCGCCACTTCTCCCCGCCGAGCTTTGAGTCGCCGCGGAAGCGTTCGGTGATCGCCATCGCGGCCTCCGGCCCCCCGGCTTCGTCTTGGTAGAGGACGTGCAGTTCGTGGTGAAGCTCGCGCACCCGCAAGCGCCGAACAAGCTCCACGGCGCCATCGACGTAGCGAGCTTTACCGTAGCGGCGGCGATCTTTCAGCTCCCTCTCGAACAAGCTCAGCATCTCGTGATCTGAGCACTCCAGGAGACGGTCCACCAGTCCTTCAAGCGCGGTGTCCCGCTCCGGCTCCGGGAATGTGTCTCGGTACTCGGCGATGGCCCGCTCGAGCATCCCCGATGCCCTGAGCTTTACGCGGTGGAAAAGGGCCACCTCTGACAGCTGGTAGCGACTCTCCAGCAGAGCGAGGATCGCCGTGATGGCATCGGGGCGGGGGCGCGGTCCGTTCTTCAGGTTGATCGCAACGCGATCCTCGCGTCCATGTCCGCGGTCGCGGGTCAGGATTTCCATGTAGTCGAGCAGACGAGGATCGAAGATGTGCGGCTTGCCGAGATGCAGGAAGTCGCGGTAGAGGTAGTCGATGAGGTCGGCGCAGATCGTGTTCGCGACCAGGTCGCGGCAGACACGGACACGGAAATCTGTGCCAGGCGTCGTGTCGACGTCCTTGTGATCTCTGGAGATCAACAGTGTCAGCAGTCGACTGGCTGTGAGCGGGTTTCCCGATTGGTCGCGTTGCGCGGCACGCAGGGCGTCGGCCTCATATTTGCTGTCGATCAGACCACGCAGCGGCTGGTAGCTGCGCTCGTGCCAGTCTGTGCGGTCGAGGATCAGGTTGATGCGCTCGTCGCCGTCGTGGTGCGGAAGCAGCCCGAGCTCGTCCTCGAGCGTGTGACCCGCAGGGAGGTGGCCGACATCGTGGAGCAATGCGGCGAGGCGGACGAAAGCCACCTCCTCGGTGGAGAGCTCGTTGGCGCGCTGCCAGTGTTCGCTGCGTTCTGGGACCCCACGAGCCGCATTGCGTTTCGTCGCCTCCACGAGCTGTGTGGCCGCGTGCAAAGTCCCGATCGCGTGCTCGCCGCGCATGTGAGTGGCACCGCGATAGACCACGTGCGCCAGCCCCAACTGGTAGATCTCGAACAGCCGCTGGAAGGCGGGGTGGTCGATGATCTCAAGCTCACGCGGGCTGAGCCTGACTATCCCGCTGACGGGAAGAAGCGTCTCCTTGGTTAGCCTCGCAGCCTCGTCGTCCTCGGGTGAGGAGACACCGACGAGCACATCACCGGATGCGACAACCCGCGCACCGGCCTCGTTGCGCATTGCGCTGTCGCCTTCGATGTGTTTCGAGCCCTGGGGTCCCTTGCCGTCGTCTGGCGCTCCCCCCAGGTCACCGCACGCGATCAGCTGCTCCTGCTCCCCGCCTTCGGCCATCGCTCAAGTCTAGGAGCCGCGGCCGGAAAGCCCCGATAGGTGAATGTCACTGTGCATCGGAACTTCGTGCGAACCGTAGATCAGCGCCCTGCGGAAGTCGGCACCGTCGCCTGCGCCCAATCGACGATCGCCTGCGGGCGCTGTTCGGGCACCCAGTGGGCGACGCCGTCGAGCACCTCGACGTGCAGCTGCGGCTGGCCGTCCACGGGGCCGGCGCGCACCCCGCGGGTGACCGCGTCGGCGCGACCGGCGATCAGCGTGGTGGGCACCTCCAGGCGGGCGCGCGCGTAGCGGCCGCGCGCGATCGGCAGGAGCTCGCGGGCGAGGAACGTCCGGTACATGGCGACGGTCACGGCCGGCGGGATGCGCTCGGCGAAGATGGCCACGTCGGCGGCGTCGAGCCGCTGGCCGAAGCGCCCGACCTGCAGCACGCGGCGCACCATCGGGTCGGCCACGCGCGCTCCCGCGAACGGGAGGCTGATCGGCCCCTGGTAGCTGAGGAGCACGGCCAGCCGTCCGAGGCTCGGCCTGACCCACGGGTGCGGGATGCACAGCGCGAGCATGCGCTCGATGCGCCCGGGCGCGCGCAGCGCCGCCAGGAAGCCCGCCCATGCACCCCAGTCGTGGCCGATCCAGCCGACGCGCTCGATGTCGAGCGCGTCGAGCGCCGCCAGCAGGTCGGAGGCGAGCTGCTCCTTCTCGTACCCGTGGCTGGGCTGCTCGCTCCAGCCGAAGCCGCGCAGGTCGGGCACGATCACCCTGAAGCGCCGGGCGAGCGTGGGGATGACGTGGCGCCAGCTCCACCAGCTCTGCGGCCAGCCGTGGACGAGCAGCAGCGGGGGCGCGTCGTCCTGGCCGGCGAGCGCGACGTGCATACGCAGGGCGCCGGCGTTCACGTACTCGTGTCGAACGCCCGGCAGATCGGGAGGTGCAGCGGCCACCGACGACACAGGCTATACGCCGCATACGCACCGTCCTCGTAGCTGGACTGGTCCGCTGACACTGAATGCGATGACGGCGACCTGTCGCAGAGCTTCTCTACGGCGTCCGTGGCCTGCCGGCAGGGCGGCGCAGGGAGCTGCTGGGCGAGGCCGTCCGCGGCTCGATCGAAGACGATCTCGGCGGTCGCGTGGAGCCATTCGACACGGGCGCCGCCGCAGAGCACGCCGCGCTTGTGAGCGATCGAGAGAAGGCCGGTCGTCCCATCAGCATCCCCGACGCTCAGATCGCGGCGATCTGCCGCACGCTCCCGGCCACGCTCGCCACTCGCAACACCGACGACTTCACGGGCACCGGGACCGAGCTCGTGAACCCTTTGGCCGTAGCGCCTCGGCGGAGCACAGCACACCTGAACAATGGCCCGAAGGCGTCAGGACGGCTGGAAGTTGCGAGGCATGCACACGCCACCGGCCAGATTGGCCCGGAAACGAGGGCTTGTGAATCTACTTGAAATAATTTCAAGTAGAATCAAGACGTGTCCATCATCGCCGTCGAATCGGCGCTCAGCGCGCCGCCGGACGAAGCCGGCTTCCTGCTGGCAGAACTTCCACAGGATCAGTGGTTCGAGCGCAAGTCCATCCGGATCGCCGCTCGCGACCTCGCCAACTCGCTGATCGGCATGGCCAACGCCGACGGAGGCATCATCGTGATTGGCCTGCGAGAAGGCAACGTCGAGGGAACCGACCGCGCGGCAGCCAAGCGCAACGATCTGACGCAAGCCGGGATCGATCACTGCGAGCCGCCTGTTCGAGTCGGTCATCGGCTGATCGGCTGCAAGAACAACCGAGGCCAGGACGATCACCTGCTGGTCATGGAGGTGCAGCCGAGCGACGTGGTGCACGCCAATGTGCGCGATGAGGTCTTCCTACGCGTCGGCGACGAGAACCGCCGCCTGACGTTCCGCCAGCGCCAGGAGCTGCTTTACGACAAGGGCCAGGCGAGCTATGAGGCCCAGGCGCTGGCAGCCGCGGGCGTCGACGAGCTGGACACGTCGCTGCTGGCGGAGTACGCGGAGGCTGTCGGCGCGCCGGACCCGGTCCGCTTGCTGCGCGCCAGAGAACTGGCAGCCGCGGACTCCTTGACGATCGCCGGTTGCCTGCTGTTTGCCCGCTATCCACAACGCTTTCTGCCCGAGACGTTCGTGCGTGTGCTGCGATATCGAGGCCGCGAGCGGGGCACTGGCTCGCGCCAGCAGCTCACGGCGGACGTGCGCGTGGAGGGCCCCATTCCGCGCCAGCTGCGCCGGGCCCAGACGGCGATCGGAGAGCTGCAGCCGGTGCGTCGCGCGCTCGTGTCCGCGGCCGGGCGCTTCGGCGAGATCCCACTGGTTCCACCCGACGCCTGGCTGGAGGGACTGGTCAACGCGGTCGTGCACCGCTCCTACAGCATCGCCGGCGACCACATCCGCGTTGAGATCTTCGACGATCGCATCGAGGTGTGGAGTCCGGGACGCTTCCCAGGACTGGCCGACCTGAGCAACCCGCCAGAGACGACCCGCTTCGCGCGCAACCCGAGGATCGCCCGCGTCTGTGCCGATCTCATGTTCGGCCAAGAGCTCGGAGAGGGCATCCGCAGGATGTTCGACGAGATGCGCCAAGCGGGGCTGGGCGACCCGGTCTACCGGCAGACCTCGGGAGGGGTGCATCTCACACTGCTGGCGGAGCCCATCGACCGGGAGCTCGACGCCCGCCTGTCCACCCGCGCACGCGCTGTGATGGGCGCGCTCCGCGAGGGCGGCCGGATGAGCACCGGCGAGGTGGCCGAGGCACTCGGCGTCTCCCAGCCGGTGGCGCGGCGCGAGCTGGGCTCCCTGCGCGACGAGGGCGTGATCGAATGGGTCGGAAAGTCCGCCCGTGACCCGCGCGCGTACTGGCGGCTTCGCCCGGCCTGATCAGCGCTCGACACCGAGCCGCCACCGGATGTTTCGAGTCTTCTCGCAAGCAGCTGCAAGTGGGCTCGAAAGCAGGTCTCGAGCAGCTCGCAAGCGGCTGCTCACGCCGCCCGCCGCATCGCCTCCAGCCACGCCCGGCGGTGCGACGAGGTGGCCTCGTCGCCCCGGAGCGCGGGCGGCGCCGCCCGGCGCGTGCCCGTCTGCGCGGCGGTGCGCACCCCTATGATCTTGCGCCCATGTGGTGGTATTGGGACTCTGCCGTGCAGCCGCTGCTCGAAGCGCGCGCGCCGCGCACGCTGGTCGAGGTCGGCTCCTCGAAGGGGCAGAACACGCGCCTGATCGCCGCGTGGGCGGCCGAGCACGGCGCGGTGCTGCACGCGATCGATCCCAAGCCGCGCTTCGACGTGGACTCCTACACGCAGCAGTGGCCCGGGCACCTCGTCTTCCACCGCGAGCTGAGCCCCGGCGCGCTCGCGGCGATCGGGCCGGTGGACATGATGCTGCTCGACGGCGACCACAACTGGTACACCGTGATGGGCGAGCTGCGGGAGATCGACAGGCTCAACCCCGAGTGGCCGCTGTTGCTCATGCACGACGTGGGCTGGCCGTACGGGCGGCGGGACATGTACTACGCGCCCGAGCGGATTCCCGCCGAGCACCGCCATCCCAGCCGCAGGGGGGCGATCAAGCCCTTCCAGTCGGCGCTCAAGGAGCAGCTGCAAAAGGCCCCGCTCGTGAACGCCGAGCACGAGGGCGGCAGGCGCAACGGCGTGCTGACCGCCGTCGAGGACTTCCTCGCCGGCACCGACAGGGACCTGATGCTCTTCCTGCAGGCGGGCATGGGTGGGCTCGGAGTGATCGCGAGCGCGGACGCGCTCGCGCGCGACGAGGCGCTCGCGCGGGCGGTGGCGAGCGTGCACGACGTCAAGTACGCGGTCACGATCTCGCCCGCGTACGCAACACGGGAGTTCGGCGAGGCGACCGCCTCGCAGGAGCGGCCGCAACCGTACCCGTTCCCGCGACCGGACCCGCCCAGTGGGTGGGGAAGGCTCGTGCACGGAGCGCGCCGGCGCGTGAGGCGCGCGTCGCGTCCCTCGCCCAGGTGAGCGCGCGAGACCGGCGGGTATGAACTTCGACCTCTCCCCCGATCACGAGCTGATCAGGCGCACGGTCAGGGAGTTCGCGCAGGGCGAGATCGCGCCGGTGGCCGAGGAGCTCGACCGCACGAAGTCCTTCCCCTATGAGATCGTCGCCAAGCTCGGCGCGCTCAACCTCATGGGGATCCCCTTCCCGCAGGAGTACGGCGGCGGCGGCGGCGACACGCTCGCGTACGCGCTAGCCGTGGAGGAGCTCACGCGCGTGGACTCCTCGGTGGCGATCACGCTGTGCGCGCACACCTCGCTGGGCACGCAGCCGATCTACCTGTTCGGCTCGGAGGAGCAGAAGCGCGAGTGGCTGCCGCGGCTGTGCTCGGGGGAACGGCTGGGCGCGTTCGGGCTGACCGAGCCGGAGGCGGGCTCCGACGCGGGCAACACGCGCACGCGCGCGCGCCTGGAGGACGGCGAGTGGGTGATCGACGGCGCCAAGCAGTTCATCACCAACGCCGGCACCCGCATCTCAGGGCTCGTCTGCATCACCGCCGTCACCGGCGAGGACACCGCCGGCGGGACGAGCAGCCACGCGAGCCGCCAGATCTCAAACATAATCGTCCCCAACGGCACACCCGGCTACGAGCAGGGGGAGCCCTACCGCAAGATG
>JASHYF010000167.1 GCA_030043235.1 Solirubrobacteraceae bacterium
ACTGCGCGCTGGCGGTCGGCTTCGAGAAGATGGAGCGCGGCTCGCTCGGCATGAAGTACACGGACCGCACGTCCGCCATGGACAAGCACATGACGCGCATGTTCGAGCTGCGCGCGCCCGAGCCCTCACCGTTCGCGCCGCAGATGTTCGGCAACGCCGGGCGCGATCACATGGACAAATACGGCTCCACGCCCGAGCACTACGCGTGGATCGGCTGGAAGAACCACAAGCACTCGGTCAACAACCCCTACGCGCAGTTCCAGGACGAGTACTCGATCGAGGACATCAAGGCCGCGAAGATGATCCACGAGCCGCTCACCAAGCTGCAGTGCTCGCCCACCTCCGACGGCGCCGCCGCCGCGCTCGTCGCCGACGAGCGCTTCGTCGACGAGCACCAGCTGTGGGAGAAGGCGATCGAGATCGCCGGCCAGGCGATGGTCACCGATCTCCGCAGCACCTTCGACGAGGATGCCGACTGCATCAGGATCGTCGGCTACGACATGAGCGCCGAGGCCGCGCGCCAGGCATACGAGGAGGCGCAGGCCGGCCCCGAGGACGTGCACGTGATCGAGCTGCACGACTGCTTCTCCGCCAACGAGCTCATCACCTACGAGGCGCTCGGCCTGGCCGAGGAGGGCCACGGGCACGAGCTCGTCGACGCGCACGACACCACCTACGGCGGGCGCTGGGTCGTCAACCCCTCCGGCGGGCTCATCTCCAAGGGACACCCGCTCGGCGCGACCGGGCTCGCGCAGTGCAGCGAGCTGTGCTGGCAGCTGCGCGGCCAGGCCGGCGCGCGCCAGGTGGACGGCGCCAAGGTCGGCCTGCAGCACAACATCGGGCTCGGCGGCGCCGCCGTCGTCACCGTCTACCGCCCCGCCTGAGCCTCGAGGCCGGGCTGGGGCGAGCTCGCCGCCGCACCGCCCCGGCTCGCCTGACCGCCTACCTCCAGGAGCCGCTGCTCGGCGAGGGCCGGCGCTCGACCGGCACCCACAGGTCGCCCACCAGCTCGTCGATCGTCACCTCCAGGCCCTCCGCGAGGATGTACAGGGTCGTCAGCCGTGGCTCCACCTCGCCCTGCTCGATTTTTCCGATCTCCGTGCGGTGCAGGCGTGTCCTGTGTGAGAGGTTTTCCTGGGAGCAGGGCGGCGACTTGGCGAGTCGGACCTTGCGAACGTTGGCGCCAAAGCCCTTCAGGAACCGCCCCAGCTCCTCCTTGTACGCGTCCATCGTGCTCATCGTCGCTGCACTCTCCCTGCCGCCAGAGCGGAATGCGACCGATGTCCAGCAGCCACTTGGGCGAGTGGCCGCTGCATGCCTGCCACTTGAGCGACCGGCTGACGCGTGTCTGCCAGCCGTCTAGCTGGCGGACGGACGTGCGCAGCGGGTGTGGCTCCATCGCTCTCCATGCGAACATATGTTCGCACAAATCTCGGGCAAGAGTATGCTGAAGGCCGGCATGGATGGGCGCAGGAGGCAGCGCTGGGCAGATCGCACGGGAGGGCTGAAGAGGGCTGCGCTGCTGATGCTGTTCGTCGTGTGCACGCCGGTGGTGGTCGAGGCCTCCACGGCGACCGGCCAGGACAGCCTCGTGCGGGTGGGCGCGCCCGCGTTGGTGCCACGCGGGGCAGCCGACCTGGGCCCGGCGCCCGCGGCGGCCGCCCTGACGGGCGCGCTGGTGCTGCGCCCGTCCGACGAGCAGGCCCTTGAAAGCTTCATCGCTGGGGCGACGAGCAAGGGCTCGCCGCTGTTCGGGCACTACTTGTCAAAGGGCCAGTTCGCCGCGCGCTTCGGTCCGTCCACGGGGACGGTCGCCGCCGTGAAGGCGCAGCTCGAGCGCGACGGCCTGCGCGTCGACGGCGTCGCGAGCGACGGGTTGCTCGTCGATTTCTCCGGCCCGAGCTCACGGGTGGGGAGCGCGTTTGCGACCGGGCTCGACAGCTACCGGTTGGCGGATGGGGCAGTCGGGCACGCGACCACCTCGGCGCCCTCGCTGCCGAGCTCGATCGCACGCTCGGTGGCGGCGGTCATGGGGCTCGATGACCTCGTGCACCCGCACCCGCTGAGGGTCCGACGGCCAGCTGCCCTGCGGGGGCGCTTCCCCGCGGCGCAGGCCGCGACCTTCGCGCATCCCCCAGGCTCACCGGACGCGTGCCGGGACGCGAGGGCCGCGGCCATCGAAAGCGGCGGCCTGACCGACGATCAGATCGCCTACGCGTATGGCGCCTTTGGTCTATACGGGCTGGGCGATACGGGTTCGGGGGTGCACATCGGGGTGTTCGAGGAGGAACCCTTCCTGCGCTCCGACATCGAACGTTTCGACACCTGCTATTTCGGCGCGAAGGTCGCGGCGAGCATGCGCTCGCGCTTGAGCGTGATCCCCTTGGAAGGCGGGATCCCGCAGGGTCCGGGCTCCGAAGGCGAGGCGCTGCTGGACGTAGAGGACGTCTCCGCGATGGCGCCCGGCGCGGACATCGACGTATACGAGAACCCGGAAACGGCCGAGGGCGAAGTCGCGGAGATCGCGGCGATGGTCGACGAAGACCGCGACCAGATCATCACCTCCAGCTACGGGCAGCCGTGCGAAGAAGAGGAGCAGAACGGCCAGCCGGGCACCCAGCAGGCGCTTGACTTCCTCTTCCAGCAGGCGGCCGCTCAGGGACAGACGTTCCTCGGTGCCGCCGGCGACAACGGCAGCGACAGCTGCGAAGAAGTCCACCGCGATCCGGTCATGCAGCCGGGCCAGAACCCGATCTCCACCGGGGAAATCTCGAGCCAGCCCTACGTGCTCGGCGTCGGCGGCACGACCATCACCGACGCCGCCCAGCCGGTGCGCGAGCACGTTTGGAACGACGGCCCGGAAGGGGGCGCCGGCGGCGGCGGCATCTCGCAGGGGTTCGCCATGCCGAGCTGGCAGCGCGACTCCACCGTGCCCGGCATCGAGGAGCCGGGGAGCGCCGACTACCTGAGCGGCGCGAGCGTCGAGCGGCGCTTCGGCTACCCGAGCGGGTTCTGCGACTCGACGCTGCCGGGCGCGGAAGCCACGACCCCGTGCCGGCTCGTCCCGGACGTCTCGGCGCAGGCGGACGAGTTCACGGGCGCGATCACCGTATACAGCGAGGAGTTCAGGGGCGAAGGCGAAGAAATGGCACCGGATGGCTGGATCACCACCGGCGGCACCTCCTCCGCGACCCCGATCTGGGCCGGCATGCTAGCCCTCGCCGACGCCTCGCCGACGTGCCGGGCCAATCCCGCCACCGCCTCCGGCGCAGGCTTCGTGCCGCCGCTCTTGTACGCGATCGCCTCCAGCCCCAGCGCGTACGCCGCGTCATTCAACGACATCACCGAAGGCAACATCGACCAGTACGGCCTCGACGACGGCAAGGTGTATCCGGCGAGGCCCGGATACGACCTCGCCTCGGGCCTCGGCTCGCCGCGCATGACCGGCCCCGGGGGCTCGGCAGGCCTCGCCTACTACCTGTGCAGCTACGCCGCCCAAGGGGCCAGGCCAGCCGTGACCGGGCTGTCGCCGAGCTCGGGCTCGGCGGCCGGCGGCGAGCGCGTGACGGTCACCGGCGCGGGCTTCGAGTCCGCGGGCAGCGCCGGCGTGGCAGGCGTCCAGGTCGGTGTCTGGCATGTCCCGTCTGCCGACATCCACGTCCTCGGGGCCACGTCGCTCACGATCGCGCTCCCGCCCGCGAGCGACGCGCTGCCCGCGGACTCGCCCGCGCCCCAGGACGGCGCCGGGCCGGCCGACGTGATCGTCACGCTCAGCGACGGCCAGTCGAGCGCACCCGGCCCAGCCGCGACGTTCGAGTACGTCGACACGAGCAAGGCCGGATCCGTCCCGAGCGTCACCGGCATCACGCCCTACGGCGGCAGCGAGACGGCGCCGGCGCCGGTGACGATCCTCGGCTCCGGCTTCACGGGCGCGAGCAGCGTGAGCTTCGGCGGCATCAGCGCGGCGAGCTTCGAGGTGCTGAGCGACTCGGAGATCCTGGTCACGCCTCCCTCCTACTCCTCGCGCACCGACTGCGCGCCGCTCCCGGCCATCGGCGTGTACGCGGGCGAGGATGCGAGCAACGACATCTGCCAAGTCCAGGCGGTGGTCCACGGGCCTGGCGGCGCGAGCGCCACCGGAACGATCCTCCCACCGTTCGAGGGTGCGCCCACATTCGAACAGGACGGCGCGCTCGTCGCGCCGGCGGGGTGCGGCTGCGAGGTGTACCCCTCCCCCACCGAGTACGACTACGCGCCCGCGCCATCGATCACCTCCGTGTCCACCTCGGGCGGCCCCGGCAGCCTCGCCAGCCAGGCGGGCGGGACGCTCGTCACGATCCGCGGCAGCGGCCTCAGCCGCTTCACGCTCGACTACGCCGACGTCGGCGAAAGCCTCCTCCCGGAGGACCCATACGAACAGGCAAACGCCGGCTTCGAGGACGGCACCGAGATCCAGCTCGAAGCGCCGGCGCTCGTTGAATCCACGGAAGAAGCCAGCGTTGACCCGAAGAGCGTGCGATTGGTGGTGCGCACGCTCGCCGGCGAATCCACGCCGGCGGCGGTGCGCTATGCGGGCGTGCCGCGGGTGTCCGGCGTCGGGAACGCAGCGAGCTCGGTACGCCTGGACGGAATCGGCGGGGCGCTCGACACCGGCGGGACGCCGCTCTCGATCACCGGCAAGGGCATGCTCGGGCAGGTCACCTCGGTGCGCTTCACCGACAGCCAGAGCGCACCCTCGGAAGGCACCAGCTTCACGTTCACCGCCGCCAACAACACGACGCTCAGAACGCAGACCGTCTCGCAGAACCCGGCGCTGGCGAACGTGCAGGTGTGCACGGTCACCGGCTGCAGCGCAACCTCCAAGGCGGATGAGCTGTACCTGTACCCGCCGGGGCAGCCGGACGTCGAATCGCTCGAGCCACGATCCGGCAGCGCGGCCGGCGGAACGGCCGTGACGCTGCACGGCCAGAACCTCGGCTGCCCGCTCGCGGTCAGCTTCGGGGCAAGCGAAGCGGAGTCGTTCACGCCGGTCGAAACGCTGCTCGCGTGCGGCTCGTCGACGCTCCTGGAGGCGACCTCACCGCCGGGGACGGCGGGGACGAAGGTGCCCGTGACGGTGACCACCTGGGAGAGCTACTTCACCGGCAGCGGCGACGCTCCCACGCAGGCGCTGTTCACCTACGAGAGCCGCTAGCCGGAAGTCTTCGCTGCCGGCTAGCCCGCTTGGCTGTGTTGGCGCAGGAAGCTCCACACGAGCCAGGGCGCAGATACCGTGCTCGTCTGCCCAGGGTCGGGCGGCAGCCCGCCCGGCAGCTGGTGCCCCCCGCCGAAGATCTCGATGTGCTCGACCGTCGTGCCGTCGGCGCAATCGCTCCACTCGAAGCGCTCGACCCGCGGCGCGATGCGGCTGACCGCCGCCGGCCCTTGGCAGCCGTCGCGTGCGCGCCAGGCGGCCAGCCATGGCAACACCGCGCCCGCGCCATCCGGAGGCTTGCCGTTGTAGGGGACGACGGCGTCGGCCGTGCCGTGCACCTCCACGACCGACACCGGGTTCGTGGGCTGGCACGGCGGCAGGTCCGCGTAGCCGCCGGCGATCGAGGCGATCGCCGCAAAGCGATCGCTCAGCTGGCATGCGAGGATGGCGGCCATGCCGCCGCCGTTGGACACGCCCGCCGCGTACACACGGCTGCTGTTCACGCACAGGCTGGCCTCCACGTAGTCGAGCAGTTCGGAGATGAACTGCACATCCTGGGGTCCCCCGGCAGCCTCGTCGAGGTTCCAGAAGGTGCGGCCTTCGTAGCTGTCGAGCGGGTCGGGGTACAGCGCGATGAAACCCTCCGCTTCGGCCAGCACGGAGAAGCCTGAGTAGGGCTGGAAGAACTTGCCCCCGGCGCCGTGCAGGCCGACGAGCAGCGGCAGCCGCTGTCCAGCGGAGGCCGGTGGCACGAACAGGGTTGCGGTGCGCTCGACGCCTTCGCTGAGCAGGGTGACCTCGCTTTCACCGGGCGTCGGCGCCTGTGCGCAGGGATCAGGCGCCCCCTGGGCGGCGGCGCGAGGTGCGGCGAGGAGCTGCACGGCCGCGATCGCAAGGATCGCCATGAGCGGGCCGACGCGAACGCAACCGCTGCGCACGCGCAAACGATATGCAACCGTTGATCGGTGCGGTCGCACACCCGCCTGCCCGCGCTGCTCGCAGCCGTGGCGCTGCCGCTCGTCGCCGCCGTGCTCGTGCTCGGAGCGCCGGGCGCTGCCGCGCTCGACGTGTACGGCTCGCCGCGCGCGGTGCCCGGCGCCGGCGGCTGCCTG
>JASHYF010000168.1 GCA_030043235.1 Solirubrobacteraceae bacterium
AGTTCGTGTATTCGCCTTTCTTCTGCGCCACGCACGTGGGAGCCGGTCCCGGCGCCCATTCGTATGCGCCCTTGTTCGCCTTCGCGGATTTTTCTGTGCAGCTCGCGTTCGTGTATTCGCCTTTCTTCTGTTCGACACAGCGGCCATATTCCGGTGCGACGCTGGAACTGAGCGTCGCGAACGTCTGATCGGCCCCGTAGCTGGTGCCGAGCGTGTTCGTGGCGAGGATGCGGTAGTGGTAGGTGGTGCCTTCGCTCAGGCCGGTCGCCTGCGCGGAAACGGCCGCCGGCTCGTCGCCTTCGCCCGGCGACGACGCACACGGCACGCTCGCTCCGTAGGACGTGGAGGTGCCGTATTCGAGCTCGCAGCTCGTGACCGGTTCGGTCAAGGGGTTGACCGTGGCGTTCAGCGTCCCAGAGATCTGCGAGACGGCCGTCGCGGTGCCGGTCACGACTTCCGGCGCGGCGGGTTCGACGAGGCTGATGTGGAGTTTGTAGGGGTTTTCCGGACCGGACATCAGTTCGGTCAGGAGCAGGCCGACGGCGAGGCCCGACAGCCCACCGCACTGCACGCTGGGAATCGTGACCGTGCCGCTGAAGCGCGGCCCGGTGCGCTGCATTTCGAGCACGCTCAGCGTGTCGCTCAGGTGGAATACGATGGGTTCGGAAGTTTCACATTCGGTGGGAACTTCCACCCCCAGCAGCCCCGTCTCGGTGATCCCCACGTCGGCCTTCGACGTGACGTTCAGGGTGCCGCACGGCGACATCGTTTCCGGGCAGCCGCTGCCGGGGACGATCGTGCCTTCCGATTCACCGACTTCGGTGAACGTCACCCCGACGGTGGTGGGCACGAGCCCGGCGAGTTTCAGCGAGGTTTTGAAGGGTGGCACGAAGATCTTTCCGGCGACGGCGCCCGAGACTTCGGTGCTCGTCTCCCGGAGGTGAGCGACGCCGTTGAAAGTCGATCCTTTCGGCAGCACGACCGGTTCGTTCAGCTTCTTGGGCGTGAGCGAGCCGGTCACGACCCAGTTCCTGAATGGGACGCTGAGTTCGACGGAGAACGCCGCCGCCGCGGTGGATGTGAAAGGCAACGCCCCGACGACGCCCAGCGTGACGGCCAGCGCCGCGATCCGAGGTGCTCGACGAAACATGAAACCCCTCCCTAGAGCCTTGACGTAGACGAGAAATGCACCCGGCACGCGCCTGACACGTGAGCCGCTGCCCGTTTCTGCGGTACTACCCCGGACGCGCCCCACACGGCCAGTCGCTACCCGTTCTGCGCGAGCTCAAACATGAAGCTCGCCGCTCGCCTTTTCGGCCGCGTGTCGCGCCCGGCGCGGCCGCCCGCGGCTAGGCCCGATACCGTAAACTTGGGCGGCGGCTAGGCCCCGTCGCCGGCGCGGGCCTCACCGGCGCGCAGGAGGCGCTCGCGCAGCTGCGCTTGCTCCTCGGGGGTGGGGTCCCAGCGGGCGACGTCGGGCAGCTCGTCGAGGCTGCGCAGCCCGAAGAGCTTCAAGAACTGAGCGGTCGTGCGGTAGATGACGGCTCCGAACTGGGAGTGACCGGCCTCCTCGATGAGGCCGCGGTCGAGCAGCGTGGCGGTGGCCGAGTCGGCGCTGACGCCGCGTATGCGGGCTATCTCCGGGCGCGAGACCGGCTGCAGGTAGGCGACGATCGCGAGCGTCTCGGCCTGCGCGGGCGAGAGCGCGGAGCTGCGCGGGCGGCTGAACAGGCGTCGCGCGGCGTCCTCGCTGGCGGGGTCGCTGGCGAGCGTCCAGCCGCCGCCGAGCTCGCGCAGGCGGATGCCGCGGCGCCCGGGCGCGTACTCCTCGGCGAGCACTGCCAGCGCGGTGCGCACCGCGCCCTCGCCGGCCTGCGTGGCATCGGCCAGCTCGGCCGTGCTGAGCGGGTCCGAGGACAGGAACAGCAGCGCCTCGACGACGCGCGCGAGCGCCGGCGCGCCGGCGCTCGCGTCCGGCGGAGCGCCCAGCACGGTCGTGTCGGCCACCTCGCGCGAGCCCTCGCCCCGCTCGCCGGCGTCCTCGTCGAGCGCCTTCCAGGCGTCGCTCACCCGACCGCTCCTGCGCTCGCTCCGCTCAAGGCGAGCGGTGCGCGCGGCGTCTCGCGCGAAGGCCCGTGAATGGCGATCTCACCGAAGCTCTCCTCCTGCTTCCATTCGACCTCGCCTTGTTTGTAGAGTTCCAGCAGTGCGAACAGCGTGACCGCGACGGTCATCCTATCGGCGCCGCGCACAGCCTCGTCGAAGCTGAAGCTGCCACGGCGCAGCAGCGCCCGCAGGTGCGCGAGACGCTCGGCGATGCTCACGCGATTGACGGCTATGTGGAGCACGTTGATCGTCGGCGGCATCGCCAGCAGCCGCCCGATCGCCTCGCCGAGCTGATTCGCGTCGGCGCCCGGATCGGCCGTGTGGAGGATCGCGCGGCGCAGGCTCGCGGGCGGCGGCGCCGTGCGGAAGCGCACGCCGTGCTCGGCCGCCAAGAGCTCTCGCAGGTGCGCGGCGGCGGCGCGGAAGCGCTTCGCGTCGAGCATCCGCGCGAGCAGCTCCTCGGCGGCCTCCTGCGGCTCGATGTCCAGGAGCTCGTCCTCCTCGCCGCCCAGCAGCAGCCGCGACTTGAGCTCCAAGAGCGCGGCGACGAGCACGATGAACTCGGTGGCCGCCTCCAGGTCGAGCTCCTCGCGCTCGTCGCGCGCTCGCCGTCCAGCCTCGTCTTCGTGCGCGGCGCGCGAGGAGTTCGGCCGGCGCTCGAGGTGATCGAGATAGGCGAGCACCACCTCGGCGAGCGACAGCTCGAGCAGATCCACCTCTTCGCGCAGCACGAGCGTGAGCAGCAGGTCGAAGGGGCCGCTGAACACGTCGAGGTCGAGCTCGAGGCCGGCGAGCGTCATCGCGCTCACGGTACAGCCCCGAGCCGACGGGGCGGCCCGACGGCCATGTGCTCGCGCACGTCCGCGAGCGTGCCCGCGGCGATGTCGTGCGCGCGCGCGGCGCCGTCGGCGAGCACCGCCTCGAGTGCGCTCTCCTCTGCGCGCAGCTCCTCGTAGCGCGCGCGCACGGGGGCGAGGTACTCGATCACGGCGGCGGCGACCGCGGCCTTCAGCTCGCCATAGCCGCGGGCATCGGCGAGCTCGGCTTCGACGCCCTGCGGCGTGCTGCCGCGCGCGACCGCGAGGATCTCGATGAGGTTGGAGACACCCGGCTTCTCGGGGCTGCGCGTGAGCTCGGCGCCCGAGTCGGTGACCGCGCTCTTGACCTTCCGCTCGATCGCGCGGGGCTCGTCGAGCACGTACACGGTCCCCAGCTCGGAGGCGCCCGTGGTGGACATCTTGCGGCTCGGGTCCTGCAGGTCCATGATGCGCGCGCCCACGCCGGGGATGCGGTGCTCGGGCACCACGAGCACCTCCTCGCCGTCGCCGAAGCGCGCGTTGAAGCGCCGGGCGATGTCGCGCATCAGCTCGAGGTGCTCGCGCTGGTCCTCCCCCACCGGCACCTCGTGCGCGCGGTAGGCGAGCACGTCTGCGGCCTGCAGCACGGGGTAGAACAAAAGGCCTGCGGACACGAGCTCGCGCTGGGCGAGCGACTTGTCGCGGAACTGGTGCATGCGCTGCAGGCGCCCGAGCTCGGTGACGCTGCACAAGAGCCACGTCAGCTCGGTGTGCTCGGGCACGTCGCTCTGGCG
>JASHYF010000020.1 GCA_030043235.1 Solirubrobacteraceae bacterium
CCCCCCGCGCCTTCGGCCGCCGATGCGGATTCCTGTTCGCGTGTCACGTCCTCGTCGGCCATCATTTCTTTTCCTTGTAAACGGCGTGCGGGAACTGGCTCGTTTCGCCGTTGAACGTGAACGGGCTCTGCTGCACGCACGACGGCGCCGCCACTTTGTTGGCCGTTTCCGGTTCGTTGGCGACCGGCGATTCTCCCGCGTTCTTCACGTGGGTGAGTTCCTTGATGAGTTCTTCGGAGACCGTTTCGTTGGGCGGGCCGCTGATTGCGGGAGCAGAGTTCGCACACGAGCTCGAGCTGAACACCGGCAGCCCGCTCGCGAGCGAGCTGTAGGCGCCCGAGTGCGGGTAGGCGTTGGCGCGGTTGGTGCCGATGCGGCTGTTGTAGATCGCGAGGCTTTCGGGGCTGAGCACGGACATCGCATAGAAGATGTGCTGCTTGAATCCAGCTTTGCCGAGATCGCTGCTGCTTTCGGTTGCTTGAGTGGCGGCGGTGACGTTGGCGAAGAAGGACTGCAGCTCGGGCACGTATTCGCCAAGGTACTGCAGGAACGGGTCGAGGTTGTGCAGCACGGGACGGAAGTTTTCGAGGATGGGCACGGTCAGCTCCAGCGCCTTCTTCATGTCCGGCAGGTCCGTCCTCGCCGCCTTCGTCAGCGGCCCCAACGAGGTGAGGAAGGCGTTGAATTGCGGGGAGAACGGCTTGGCCGCCTGCAGCAGCGCCGCCAGCTGGCGCTCGGTGACACGGAATTCTTCGAAGTAGGGGTTGGCGATCGCGGCGAACTTGTCGGTTTCCTTGAGCGCGACCGTCGAGTTGTGCTCGAAGCCTGGCAGCAGACGGAAGGCCGTGGCCCACGCCTGGCTCGCTTCCGCGGCTGCGTGGAAGGTGCGCTCGCCGTTGGCGATCGAGCCTTCCAGCTGGTGTTCGCGGCTGGCGAGCGCGTTGAACACCACGCCCGTGTTGTGCACGAGCTCGCGCACGGCGCCTTCCTGCTCGTCCAGCAGGGTGACGAGGCGGTTGGCGCTTTCCACGAACGGTTCGAGGCGCGCGAAGGAGGCGTTGATGTCTTCGCCGCGGCCGTTCGTCCCTTCGGCCGCCACTTCCTGCCAGATCTGGAAGTCGCGGCGGGTCTTGGCGTTGAACGCCGAGAGGATGTCATCGAGCGTGACGGACGGTTCGACTTGGCTGTTCGACAGCTGGCCGCCGTCGCGCACGTACGGCCCGCTCTGGCCCTGGGGGATCAGCTGCACGTAGGTCTCGCCGAGCAGCGTCTTCTGGCGCAGGATCGCGTGCATGTTGGCGCGGATCGGGGCATAGCGGCCGGCGATTTCGACGGTCGCGCGGGTGCGCCCTTCATTGCCCAGAGCGACCGAGACGACGTGCCCGACTTCCACGCCGTTGATGCTCACTTCGGACTCTTCGGCGAGCGAGAACGAGCGCGGGAAGGCGATCGCGAAGCGGTAGCCCTTCGGTTTCAGCGGCAAGGGGCCGCCGAAGGACTCCCACAGGAACATCAACAGGCCGAAGCAGCTGAGCACGAACAGGACGATCACGAGCAGGTTTCCGAGCGTGGGCGCGCGCTTCTGCATGTCAGCGCTTGCCTCCGATGCGAGCCTGTTCGAGGCTGGAGAACGGACCGCCGGCCGGCCTCTTGCTGCGACGGGTGCTCGCCGCCGCTGTCGTGGATGCGCCACTGGCCGCCAGCAGGTGGTCGTTGACGCATGCTTCCTTCGTTGGAGGCTTGAGCAGTTCCAGCAGCTCTTTCACGTTCGCGTTGACTTCCTCCGCCCCTTTGAAGATGTTCACGATTTCGCAGTTGAAGTACACGAGCGTGCGTCCCAGTGCGCTGTTGGCGTCCGCCGAGCTGAGCACGCTGTTGAGGTCGTGATTGCCCCAGTCGAGGAAGAACAGGAAGCCGGCCTTGCTCGGCCCTGGGTTGTAGGCGATCTCGTTGAAGAATTCGTTGAGCACGCCGAAGGCGGACGCCAGTTTTGGCAGCGCTTCGCCGAACTTGTGCGTGGTGGGGGCGAGTTCGTCGACCACAGGCAGGATTTCGCGGGCGAAGGGACGGATCTCGTGCTCGATGATCGGGGTGGTCTTCAGCGACAGCTTGCGCGTGGCTTCGTTGGCGGGGCCGAGCGCGCGCGCAAACGGCTCGAGGTCGTGCAGCGCGGGCCCGAGCACGTGCGTGGCGGTCGCGAGCTTGGCGAGGCCCACGCCCGTCTTGTGCAGTGCGCCGGGCAGCAGCGCGAGCGTCTTCTTGAAGCTCGCTTCCTCTTCTTTGAACGTCGCGAACACCGCGTTGGATGCGTCGACGAGCTGGGAGAGCTGCTGGTCCTTGTTGCCGAGGGCTTCCAGCAGCAGGCGGAAGTTGTGAATCGAGCGGGCGACGTTCGCGTGGCGGATTTCCACCTGTTCGGCGATCTCTTCGGTGTAGCGGGCGAGCGGGTCGAAGCGCTTGAGGTCGGCCGCGAGCACCCGGCCGTTGCCCTTCAGGCCGATGCCGAGGCCCGCCAGCAGCTCCTGCAGGTAGGAGCGCGTTTCGGCGTCCAGCCCCGCCAGGAATTCGTCGAAGTCGACGTTCGCCGCCGTCGCCGAGACCGGCAGCACCTCGCCGCTGCGCAGTTTCCCGGCCGACGGCGTGCCGGGGCTGACCTCGACGGTGATGTCCTGCAGCTGCGTCTTCGGGCGCAGCAGCATCGTCGCGTTGCGGTAGATGTAGCGCGCGTACTTGGGCTGGACGTTCATCGTCACGAGCGCGACGCCATGGCGCAGGTCGACGGTCGCGATTTCGCCGATCTTCGCGCCGGCGATCGTCACCGCCTGGCCCTGGCCGGGTGCGACCGCCTGCGCGGTGTTGAATTCGGCGTCGAGTTTGAAGTAGGTGTGCCCGAGCACCGGCACCCAGCTCGGGAGTTTGAGGTTCTCGTGCTCAAGGATGTAGCCGCCGACGGCCGCTGCGATCGCCACCAGCGTGAGCACCGCGATGAACGACGAGCGGTAGCGCTCGATCTGGTCGCGTACGCTGAGCCCGCCTTCGTGCGCGCCCGCGGGATTCACTCCGCGCTCCTTTCGACGCCGCAGACGGGATGAACCGGTTGAAGGTTCACTTGCCGCCTCCGTCTGCGGGGCCCTGCGAGAGCGGCCCGTTGAAGTTGGGCAGCGCCTGCTTGTAGCAGGGCACGAGCGGTTCGTACGGCGGCTCTTCAGCTGGGAAGGCGGGGCGCGTGCCGAGAGGAGGCAGCGGCGAGCGTCCGAGCAGTTCCGCGCCTTTGATCTTGCTGCCCACCTGGGAGGTTGGCTGCGAGCGCAGCACCTCGCCGCTGTTGCCCACGAGCGCGCTGACACTCGGGCCGTTCCCGGTGAAGTTCTGGCCGATCGACGCGAGGCCCACGAGGCTGTACCAGAATTCGCGGTAGTCTTCCACGCCGGTCGTGCTCGAGCCGTCCTGCAGCTTCGCGTTGCCGGCCGGGTAGATCACGTTCGTCATGCACTTGTTGAACAGTTCCGTTTGGTCATAGAGCGTCGTCTGTTCGCTCGTCAGTCGCGCGAGCGAGGGCACCGCTTCCTCGAGGCCCTTGGCCACGCCGCCGAGTTCGGCGGGTGACAGCGACGCCTTCACCTGTTCGATCCACGGCAGCGCGGCCGCGACGGTGCGGTTGGTGTTCCTCACGCCGGGGAGGATGTCGTGGGCGAACGCGCGCGTCGGCGGGAACGATTCGTCGAGGCCGGCGAGGCCCTGCTGCACGCTCAGCAACGTGCCCGGCAGCTCCGCGACCAGCCGCGTGAGGCTCGTCGACTGCGACGCGAGCGAGCTGAAGAACGAGTTGTAGTTGGGGAACAGTTCGCTGAGGTCCTGCTCGTGCACGTTCAGCGCCGAGGCCACCTTGTTGATGCTGGCCACGAGCTTCGAGAGGTCGTCCGGTTCCGTGCCGGTGACGGCCTGCGTGTCGACCGCGCCGCCGCGCAACGACTTGGGTCCGCGCGCGTAGGTGCGGTTGAGCGCCTGCGCGGCGTTCAACCCGCGCACTTCGGGTTCCTGTTCGGCGTTTTCGGGGGCTTCGGGCTTGCGCGTGAGCGCTTCGCCGTAGTTGATGAGGAAGCTCTGCAGGTTGGCGCGCGTGTCGGTGGTGAGCGCGTCCAGCACCTGGTCGAGCTGCACCGGGTCCGAGGTCTGGGCGACCGGGATCGTGTAGCCGGAGGAGACCGTGCTCGCCGACGGGCTCCCCGGCTGCAGTTCGACGAACCAGTTGCCTTCGAGGAACAGTCGCGGGCGGATCTTGACGGTCGCGTCCGAGTGGATCGGCTGGCCGCGCGATTCGATTTCCATGTTCACCACGCCCGTGTTGCCCTCGCGCTTGATCGAGGTCACCTGGCCGACGTTCACGCCGGCGATGCGCACGGGGGATTTGGGCTGGATGTTGATCGCGCTGGCGAACTGGGCCTTGAGGACGAAGCCGTGTTTGAACGGGATGTGCTTGCTGAAGCTGAAGTACACGGCGATCGCGATGATCACGATCAGCACGATCCCCGCCCGCAGCGGGTTCGCGCGCTGCAGCTCGACCACCGGCACGCGGTCCTGGCGACGCCACAGGCGCAAACGGCTCACTTGCCCTTCCCCTTGCCGGTCGGCTTGGCTTTCGCCGCGGGCTTTGGTTTGAGATAGCCGAGCGCCTTGAGCGTGGACTCGGGATACTTTTCGCCGAACAGGTTTTCGTCGCGGCTCGTGAATTCGCGGTTGTCCGTGCTGCTTGGTGAGTGACCGATGATGGTTTGGCCGGGCACGTACGTCTCG
>JASHYF010000169.1 GCA_030043235.1 Solirubrobacteraceae bacterium
AACCGCATCATCTGCAAGTGTGCGGTGTTGTGAGCAGCGAGATGGGACCCCGCGTGTCGGAGACGTCAGCCCCGTCAGCTCCTCCGCCGTCGCGGGCGCGCACCCGCCCAACGCCACCCGGCTCCCCCCGCTCCGCACTGCCCGCCGGATCGTTCGCCCGCCCGGCGCTGCCCGTGGCCGCGCGTCTTGCCGAGCGCTCCGACCACGACATCCGCCGCAAGCGGCCGCCGGCGCTGTCGCTGCTGGTGCGCGCCTCGACCGTGTGGCGCGTGGCGCGCGTGCTGTCGCTGCTCGCGCTCGACTTCGCCGGCGTGGCGCTCGCGATCTTCACCGCGCTCGTGCTCAAGGAAGTCGTGCACGGCCGCGTGCACAGCGCCAACGCGTACCACGGAACGAGGCAGTTCCTGCCGTTCGCCTACCTGCTCACCGCGCTGCTGTTCGCGCGCTCGGGGCTGTACGCACAGCGCGCGCTGCGCCCCGGGCTCTCGCGCATCGTCGGCTCGCTCTTCCAGGTGGCGTTCGTGGCGTTGCTGTTCGCCGTGGTGAGCGGCGAACACTTCTCCAGCTACTACCTCTTCTACGGCTCGCTCGCGTTCGCGATCTTCTACATCGCCACGCTGCGCGCCGGCTACGAGCGCGCGACGACGCTGCTGCTCACGTACGCCGGCTACCAGCGCCGCGCGGTGCTCGTAGGCAGCGGCAAGCACATCGCCGACGTGGCGCGCGCGTTCGCCGACGTGGCCCATGCGCCGGTCGAGCTCGTCGGCTTCCTCGCGCCCAGCCCGATCGATGCGGACGGGCTGCGCGCGCTCGGCACGCTCGAGGACCTCGGGGAGGTGCTCGATGGGGGCACACAGCCCGGAGGGCTGGGTCGCGTCGACGAGGTGATCATCGCCGACCCCGACTTTCCCCAGGACGACGCCGTTGAGCTCGTCGACCAGTGTCACCGGCGCGGCGTGCGCGTGCGCATCGCGCCTTCCACGATGGAGATCCTCATGCACCGCGCGGAGTTCGTGCCCGGGCAGTCGGTGCCGCTGTTCGAGCTCGGCCCGCCCGTGTTCGCCGGCATCGACTTCGCGCTCAAGCGCACCTTCGACGTCGTCGGCGCGATGCTGCTGTTGATCGTGCTCAGTCCGCTGCTGCTGGCGATCATGCTGGCCGTGCGCCTCAGCTCACGCGGGCCCGTGCTGTTCAGCTCCGTGCGGCGCGGCATCGGCCAACGCCCGTTCGCCTGCCTGAAGTTCCGCACCATGCACACCCGCGCCGAGGAGTCCCAGGCGGAGCTCGAAGAGCTCAACGAGGCCTCCGGGGCGCTGTTCAAGATCCGCGAGGATCCGCGCCTGACCGCGGTTGGCCGGCTGCTGCGGCGCTTCTCGCTGGACGAGCTGCCCCAGCTCGTGAACGTGCTGCGCGGGGAGATGTCGCTCGTCGGCCCGCGCCCGCTGCCCGAGCGTGACTACGCGATGCTCGAGGACTGGCACCGCAAGCGCTACCTCGTGCTGCCCGGCCTCACCGGGCTGTGGCAGGTCTCCGGCCGCTCGGAGCTCGACTTCGACGACCTCGTGCACCTGGACTTCATCTACCTGGAGAACTGGTCGCTCGCGCTCGACCTCACGATCCTGCTGAAGACGATCCCCGCCGTGATCTCACGCCGGGGCGCCTACTGATGTCGTAGCGCCGAGCGTGTCGAGGCGCCCGGGCGGGCGCCGCGGGGCCTATCGAAGGGTCCGAGCGACGGCCTCGTTCCCCCGCCCAGGCGGGCGGGGCGCCTACTGATGTCGTAGCGCCGAGCGTGTCGAGGCGCCCAGGCGGGCGCCGCGGAGCGTACTGACGACCTTCGCGCCCGCGGCGGCGCGCTCGTATACGCGCCAAGTCGCACGCGCGGCGTCGTGCCAGCTCCACGCCGGCGGCGCCGGCGCCGGTCGCCGGGTGGCTTGTGCGGCGGCGATCAGGGCGCACATGTCTCCGGGTGCGACGAACGTGGCGCGCTCTCCCAGCACCTCGCGCAGCGCAGGGTTGTCGCATGCTACAACGGGCGTGCCGCAGGCGAGCGCCTCGACGGCGGGCAGCCCGAAGCCCTCGTCGGTGGAGCTCAGCACGAGCGCGTGTGCGCCGCTGTAGATGGCGGCCAGCTGATCGTCGGAGACCTGTCCGGTGAGGATCACGCCGGGCAGCTCGTGTGCCCACGGCCGCGTCGAGCCGACGAGCACGAGGGGCATGCGACGAGGGGCGGCGGCGAGCTTGACGACGTGCTTGGCCGGATCGGGGTGTCGCAGCCCGCCGACCCACACGAGGAAGCGCTCCGGCAGGCCGAAGCGCGCCCGCACCGCGGCGATGTCCTGCTGGCTGCGCGGGTACATCGCGGAGTCGGCCGCCTCGGGGATGACGACGACCTGCTCGCGTGTCAGACGCAGGTGCGCCAGTGCGTCTCGCGCGACCGCCCCGGTGGGCACGATCACACGCGCCGCGCGCTGCACCGCCAAATGGCGCATCCGCATACGCAGGCCGGCGCGAAGGTGCTCGCTGCGGCGCTTGAGCATCGCCAGGTCGTGGATCGTGACGACCATCGGACAGGGGCAGTGCAACATCGCCCCGTCCATCCACGGCGAGTGGAACACATCCGCGCTGCGCGAGCGCGCGAGCGATGACTGGCGGTGCGTCTGCACCAGCTCGTCGCCCGCAGCCGCCGTGTCTTCGAGCGCGGCCAGCAGGCAGCGGGAGTAGCGTCCGACGCCCTCCGGATCCGACACGGGGCGGTTGTCGAACGCGACCCTCACGCTTAGCGCTGTGCCATCACGCGGTTCCCGGATCCTCCATCGCGCCAACACTATTCGGTTTGCCTACGGTTGGATAGGTCTGACAGCCTTACTGCATGTCCTCGCGTGCCTACCACGAAGCGATCTGGGCCAGGCTGCCGGAGGGGCTCGAGCCGTCCGACTTCGCCCTGCGCCGGTCCTTTCTGCTCGCGCACGTGCGCGAGGGCGAGCGCGTGCTCGACGTCGGTTGCGGGGAGGCTCGCTTCACGGTGGAGCTCGCGCGCGCCGGTGCGCGCGCGGTGGGCGTGGACGTCGCCGGCGAGCCGCTGCGCCGCGCGCGAGCGCGCCATCCCGAGCTCGACCTGCGGGTGCTCGATGGCGAGAGCACGTGGGAGCTGGAGGACGCGAGCTTCGACGTGGTGTGGGCGGGCGAGGTGATCGAGCACATAGCCGACACCGCCGCGTGGCTGTCAGAGGTGCGCCGCGTGCTGCGCCCGGGCGGGAGCCTGGCGCTCAGCACGCCTGACCACGGCCGCCTCACGCTCATGCGGCTCGCGCTGTCGCGGCGCGCCTTCGCCGCCCACTTCGACCCGCTGGAGGATCACCTGCGTTTCTACAGCCGCGACACGCTCACGACGCTGCTCGAACAGTTTCGATTCGAGCGAGTTCACGTGCGCCGCGCAGGTGGGGCGCCCGGAGCGCGCCGGCTGCTGCTCGCGCACGCGACGCGCGCGCGGTTTTGATTCGTGCGGTCTTGACGCGTGCGCTGCTCGATTCGCTCGCTCGCAACGCCTGGATGTAGGCGTTGTGGATTTCGATCGCTTCGCGCTGACCGTCGGCGATGGCTTCCGGGGAGATCGACTCGGGATCGAGATAGATCGCCGCCTGCAGCTCTTTGACCGCGGCCGCCGGGTCGCGCGTCAGCTGATAGCGACCGAGCGTCAGCCACGTCAGCGGGTTGGACGGCTGCAGACGTACCGCCCGTTCGAGCGTCGCTAGCGCGCGCAAAGGTTCGGCCGAGTATTGCTGGACGGTGGCGAGCGTGAACAGCGCTTCCACGGACAGCGGATCCTGTGAGACCGCGCGGGTGACCGTGGCCTGTGCCCCATGGGGATCGCCGGCCAGCTGCGCGAGCGCTTCCTGGCGGGTTTCTTCGGCGCGCTGCGGCTGCCACTGCGACCACGCAGCCAGCAGCGCGGCCACGACCGCCGCGCCCGCGAGCGCCAGGCGCATCGGCCCCGGCTGCAGCAGTGCACGGCGCGGTCGATCCACGCGATCGGCCGGTCCATGCGCCGCCATCGGACCACGGCTGCCCGCGTTGCCGTCGTAGGCGCCGCGGCTGGCGCCACTCGCGGCGAGCGGGCCACGACCGGCGAGCCAGCCCGCGCACAGCAGCGCCACGCACGCGTCGCCGGGCACATACCAGGTCCAGTCGACGAGTGAGTGCGCGCCGAAGACTACGACCAGGCAGAGCATCGCGAGCATGCCGATGCGCTCTGGCGTGTAGCGCGTGAGCGTCCCCGGCGACGCCTGCAGCCGTCGCCAGCCGGGGCGGGCTCCCGGGCGCAGCTCTCGCCACGTGCGCCAGCCTGCCTGCCTGTCCTGCCGCGGGGAGGGCGCCCGCCAGGGCGTGCCCCTCGGGGCGCCGGTCCAGCTGCGATTGAAGAGATGCGTCGCGCGCCCCGCGGCGGCCATCCATGCGAGCAGCAGCGCGAGCGCCAGGACCAGGCCCACGAGCCCGAGGTCGGCGAGCGTCTGCACGATGAAGCCGTGGGCGTGTCGTACGACGAGCGACTCGGTTTCATAGCGCAGGTGGGCCGTGCGAAAGCCTTCCGCGCCGGCGCCGAGCGCGGGGTGGGCTTTGAAGACCTGCAGCGCCTCCTTCCAGTAGCGCGCGCGCACGCTCGCAACCGCGGTGAGGCGACCGGGCGTGTTGGGGGGCGGCTTGGCGTTCGGATCGACGAGCGCGCTGAAGTCGTGCGAGATGGTCCCCGTGAATCCGCGGCGCGTGCTCGCGAGCGCGCCCGCGAACGCGAGCACCGCGAGCCCGAGCGCCGCCAGCAGGGCCGCGCCGGCGCGTCTGCGCGCGAGCAGCGAAGGCGCACGCCTCGCTGTGAGGAAGCCGATCGCGACGCCGATCGCGGCGAGGGCCAGGAGCATCGCGACGACGAGCGCGCCGAGCTCGCGCCCGGCCGCGACGCGTTCGGCGAGCGGAACGCCTTCGGAGGTGAGCGCATGCCTGGAGAAGTCCCACGCGAGGACCACGCCGGCGCCGAGCGCTCCGGCGATCAACAGCGCGGCGCTGCGCAGGCGCAGCGGCACCGCGCACAGCCACAGCAACAGACCGAGCACGAGCGCGGCCAGCGCGCCGCGCGAGTAGGCGAGCACGAGCGCCGTCAGCAGCAGTCCCACGGCCGGGTAGGCGAGCGCACGCAGCAGCGCGTGGCCGTCGCGGCGCGCGCCCAGCCACAGGCAGCCGATCACGCCCATCGCCGCGCTCAGTCCGACCGCGTTCCAGTAGCCGTACGGTTCGCTCACGCGCGCGTACGTGTTGGAAGGGTCGATGCTGGCCGGGAACACCTTGCTCGCAAGGGCGTAGCCGCACACGACCACCGCTGCGAGCGACAGACCGCCGAGGAGGGCCGGCCAGCGCGCGGGAGCGGCGCGCACGAGCGCCACGCCCGCGCCGAACACGCCGCTGTACGCGAGCAGCCGCCCCGAGTCCTGCCAGCTGAGGTCGGGCTGCACCGACCACACGATCGACAGCCCGCTGAGCGCGGCGAACGCAAGCAGCAGGGCGGCGGGCCACAGGCCGTAGCCGCGTCCACGCGCGGGCACCAGGATCACGCCGGCTGCCACCAGCACGCCCGCGCCGAGCGTGAGCGCGATCTCGGTGATCGTCATCGACTGCAGGTTCAGCCCGCCCTTGGCGTAGAAGGTGACGGCGCAGAAGGCGCCCGCGACCAGGAGCGTCGTCCACCACAGCTGATCGTGAGCCCGCCCACCCGCGGTTGCGCGGGATCCGCCCGCGCGTGGCCGCCAGCCCGTGATCGCAAGCACGCCCACCCGCGGGGCCGGCGCGGGCGCCGGAGG
>JASHYF010000170.1 GCA_030043235.1 Solirubrobacteraceae bacterium
GTCGGTGGCGGCGGCGCCGGATGGGGGCGAGACGGTTGTCGGGCTGGCTGACATCGGGGGCGGATCTCCTTTTGCGTGTCTGTCTGCCTGGGGGACGGGCCTGCCTGCGCTCGGGTGCCGTGCGTGCCCGCAGGCTTGACGGCATCGACCGGCGCATTTGTTGACAGGTGCCGCGCCGAGACCTTGACAGAATAACCCACGCGCGGCCCGCGTGCACGAACGCGGGCTTAGCGCGTCTGCCACGCCTCCTCTTGGCGCGTGAGCTCGAGCACGTCGCCGGGCAGCCTGCCGGAGGCCACGTCCGCGACGGTCACGTGCTCGAGCACCTTGCGCAGGTTCGCGCGCAGCGCGATCCACACCTGCTTGAGGCTCTCGGCGGAGCCCGCATACTCGACCTCCTCCGGGCGCTGCCCGCGCACGCCCACGAGCGGCCCCTCGACCGCGCGGATGATCTGTGCGAGGTTGACCTCCTCCGCGGGCTTGGCCAGCCAGTAGCCGCCCTCGGGGCCGCGCTGGCTGCGCACGATGCCCGACGAGCGCAACTGGGTGAGGATGTTCTCCAGGAAGGACACCGGGATGCTCTGCGCCTGGGCCACTTCGTCGACCTTGCGCGGCGAGTCCTGGCCGCTGCCGGCGAGCTCCACGACGGCGCGCACTGCATAGTCGGCCTTGGCGGTCACGTGCATACCGTGATTCTCACGTATTCGGCGGCGAAAGAGCGCTCCCCACGTTTCTCTCTGCTTTTTGGATCGGCGATGTTAGGCAACCCTAACGCTGTGCTACGGTGCTGTCGATATCCCGACCGCACTGATCGGATTTGCTAGATGAACCGTGGCAAGCTCTCCTTTCCCAGCACGCTCGGGCGCGGGGCGGGCGAGATGAGCAGCCTGTCGGTGCGCAGCCTGTGGAAGGGCTACCCGGGCACGCCCGTCCTGCAGGGCGTCGGGCTCGACGTGCCGGCGGGGTCGTTGACAGCGGTCCTGGGCCTCTCCGGCTGCGGCAAGACGACGCTGCTGCGCGTGATCGCGGGCTTCGAGCGCCCCGAGCGAGGCACCGTCTCGCTCGGCGGCCGGACGCTCGACGACGGACGCGCCTACCTCGCACCCGAGCGGCGCAGCGTCGGCTATGTGCCCCAGGAGGGAGCGCTGTTCCCCCACCTGAGCGTCCGCGACAACGTCGCCTTCGGTCTCTCGCGGCGCGAGCGGCGCGGCGACGCGGTGGCGGAGCTGCTGGAGCTGGTCGGGATCGCGCGGTTCGCGCGACGGCTGCCACACGAGCTCTCCGGCGGCGAGCAGCAGCGGGTCGCGCTCGCCCGCGCGCTCGCGTGCCGCCCGCAGGCGCTGCTGCTGGACGAGCCGTTCTCCTCGCTCGACGCCGCGCTGCGCGGCCGCGTGCGCGAGGAGGTCCAAGCGCTGCTGCGCGAGCAGGGCGTCACCACCGTGCTGGTCACCCACGACCAGGAGGAGGCGCTGTCGCTGGCCGACGTGGTGGCGGTCCTGCGCGACGGCAGGATCGTCCAGCAGGCCTCGCCGGCGGAGCTGTACGAGCGACCGGTCGACGAGCGCCTTGCGCGGTTTCTCGGCGCGGTCAACGTGATCGACGCGCAGTTCGAGGGCGGCCTCGCGCGCACCCCCCTGGGAGCGCTGGAGCTACGTGGCGCGCCGTCGAGCAACGGCGCGCATGCGCGGCGCGCGGCGCGCACGGGGGTCGTGATGATCCGTCCCGAGCAGCTCGACGTGCGCCCGCGCGAGGAGGGCGCCGCCGGCGCAGGCGTCACGGCGGGCCTGCGCGGGCACATCGAGCAGTGCCGCTACTACGGCCACGACGCGCTGCTGCACATCCGCGCGGAGCAGCCGTCCGGCGCGCAGGTGCTGCTCGCTCGTGTCCACGGCGAGCATGCGCTGGCGGTCGGCACGCCGGTGAGCGTCGCCGCCCACGGCCCGGTCGCAGCGCTGGACGAACCGGCCGCGCCACCATCCGGGCAACTGACACGGCCGAACTAGCATGCAGTGGCGATGGCCGTGGATCGACAGCGGACCTACAACGTGACCGGCATGTCGTGCGAGCATTGCGTCGCGGCGGTCGAACAGCAGGTCGGCCGCGTTGCGGGCGTCAGCGAGGTCGACGTGGACCTCGCGAGCGGCGCGCTGGTGGTGCACGGGAGCGGCGTCGACGACGAGGCCGTGCGGGCAGCCGTCGAGACGGCGGGGTACAGCCTCGCCGCGCACGCGTAGCCGCGCGGCACCGCCCCCTTCCGGGCCACGCAGATCTGCGCGCGATAGGCACAGCGCCGAGAGCGCACGTGCCGACGCAGAGCTGCGCGCGCCGACGCGGCGCCGAGAGCGCACGTTTGGTTTACGAGCGCGGCTGTTTACGAGCGCCGCTGCGCACGGCCGGGCCGGGTGCTATTAGGGTCGCCTAAGTTGTGCTACGGTCCGCTATACCCGAGTTCAGCAGTCGGATTTGTAACAGGCAGGCGCGCAATGCTTCACATCCGCCGGATTCATCCAAGGCGAGGCTCGAGCCCCGGGCGCGAGGGCTCGTGCCGCGCGAGGCCGTGGGCCCGAGCGAGCGCGATCGTCGTCGCGGTGCTGCTCGCTTCGGCGCTGCTCGACGCCTGCGGGTCGTCGTCCCCGACAGCCTCGAGCGCCGAACTCAAGCGGACCTGCAAGCAAGTCGAAGCGGTGCTCAGCGATGGTCCCGAACCTGCTGCCGATCCGGTGGGCTACGCGCAGGCGCAGATTCTTCCCCTGCGCCAGGTCCACACCTCCGACAGGGAGCTGCGCGAAGCGATCCGCGGGCTGGCGGCCGCCTACCAGGCTTTCTCCTCCAGCAACGGCGCGAGCTCGACCAAGGGCACGGTGACCGCGGCGCGCAAGACCGTCGAGGGCCTCTGCCCGGGGATCGAATCATGAGGACGTCATCTACGAACAGAACACGCCGAATCTGCTGCCTGATGAGCACGCTTGCGCTCGCCGCCGCCCTGCTGGCCGGCTGCGGGGGCTCGGCGGGCCAGTCGATCACCCTCTACAACGGCCAGCACGAGCAGACGACCGACTCGCTCGTCGCGGGCTTTGAAAAGGCGACGGGCATCAAAGTGAACATGCGCAACAACGACGAGGACACGCTGGTGGATGAGATAGTCACCGAGGGCTCGCACTCGCCCGCGGACGTCATCTACACGGAGAACTCGCCCGCACTGGAGTATCTGCAGGACAAGGGTCTGCTCGCCCCGGTCGACCCCTCGACGCTCGCGCACACCCCGAGCAAGTACAGCTCGCCCCAAGGCGACTGGCTCGGCGTCTCGGCGCGAGTCAGCGTGCTGATCTATAACCCCAGCCTGATCAGCCAAAGCCAGCTGCCGGCCCATGTCACCGAACTGGCTGATCCGCAGTACAAGGGCAAGCTCGCGTTCGCCGCCGGCGAGACCGACTTCCAGCCGATCGTCACCTCCTACGCGCGCACCTACGGTGAAGCGGCCGCTTTGAGGTGGCTCGAAGCGATCAAGGAAAACGCCGGGAGCCACATCTACCCGGACAACGAGACGATCGCCGACGAGGTCAACCGCGGCGCCGTCGCGTTCGGGGTCGTCAACCAGTACTACTGGTATCGGATGCGGGCCGAGCTCGGCGCGGAAAACATCCACTCGAAGATCACCTACTTCGCGCCCCGTGACCCCGGCTACGTGATCGACGTCTCGGGCGCGGGGATCCTCGAGTCCTCGAACCACGAGGCGGCCGCCCAGAAGTTCCTGGCTTTCCTCGTGAGCAAGCAGGGCCAGGAGATCATCGCCCACTCGATCAGCTTCGAGTACCCGATCGACGACGGGGTCACAACGGCCGCACCGGAGACCCCTTTCGACCGGTTGCAGCCGAACCCGATCACGATCCCACAGCTCGGCGACGGCTCGACGGCGATCTCCCTTCTGCGCAAGGCCGGGCTGCTGTGAGGCGCCGCGCGCGCACTCGGCGTTGAGCATGGCAGCGCCGGCGCAGATCACCGCTGGGGCGCCCTCCGCGCCCGATCACAGCGCCTTCGCGCCCGCGCCGCGTGCCCGCCGGCCGTGGGGGCTGATCGCGCTCAGCGCGGCCGTGGCAGTCGTGCTGGTGGCGCCGCTCGTGTTCCTGCTGATCGAGGCGCACGGCGCGGGGAGCTCCACGATCGTAGATCTGATCTTCAGGTCGCTGACGGCGAGCCTGCTGTGGAACACGGTCCGCCTGACCGTCGTGGTGACGTTGCTGTGCGCGATCATCGGCACCGCCGCAGCGTGGTTCGTCGAGCGCACCGACCTGCCGGGCCGCCGCGTGTGGGCGGTGCTCGTGGTCGTGCCGCTCGCGATCCCGGACTTCGTCGTGAGCTTCGGCTGGGCCTCGCTCAGCACGTGGGTCGAGGGCTTCCGCGGCGCGGTGCTCGTGATGACGCTGGCGGTCTACCCGCTCGTGTACCTGCCCGTCGCCGCCAGCTTCCGCGGCGCGGACCCCGGCCAGGAGGAGGTGGCGCGGAGCCTCGGCGTGGGGCGCCTGCGAACGTTCTGGCGGATCACGCTGGGACAGGCGCGCGTGGCGATCCTCGGCGGCTGCCTGCTCGTCACGCTCGTGCTGCTCGCCGAGTACGGCGCGTTCGAGATTCTCGGCTATCAGACGTTCACGACCGAGATCTTCACCGAGTTCAACGTCTCCTTCAACGTGCCGACCGCGTGCGCGCTGTCGCTCGTGCTCGTGCTCGTGAGCCTGCTCGTCGTCTCGGGCGAGCGGATCGCCGGCGGTCGCGGGCGGGTCAGCCGCTCGGGTCCGCTCGCCCAACGGGTGACCGAGCGGCGACGACTCGGGGCCTGGACGCCCGTCGTGCTGGGGTGCTTCACGTTGCTCGTGGGCCTGGCGCTGGGCGTGCCGGTCGGCGCCGCCGTCTACTGGATCGTCGCGTCGGGGCGCGGCTATCTGACCGGCGTCTCGCTGCTCGACGCCGCCTGGCACACCGCGCTCTACAGCGCCGCCGCCGCGGTGCTGGCGACGCTGATGGCGCTGCCCGTCGCGCTGCTTGCGATCCGCCACCGCGCCCGCGCCTACCAACTGCTGGAGCGCAGCACCTACCTCGTGCTCGCGCTGCCCGGTCTCGTGATCGCGTTCGCGCTC
>JASHYF010000171.1 GCA_030043235.1 Solirubrobacteraceae bacterium
GAGCTCCACCGCGTTCGTTGCGGCCCCCTTGCGCAGGTTGTCGGCGACGATCCACATGTCCAGGGCGCGCTCGTGGCCGCGGTCGCGGCGGATGCGCCCGACGAACACGCCGTCGTGGCCTGAGACGTCGGTGGCGAGCGGATAGAGCGCGGCGGCGGGATCGTCGAGCACGGTCACGCCGGGCGCGGCGGCGAGCAGCTCGCGGGCGCGCTCGGGAGAGAGGTCGCGGCGCGTCTGCACGTTGACGGCCTCGGAGTGGCCGTTGACGACCGGCACGCGCACGCACGTGGCGGAGATGCGGATGGAGTCGTCGCCGAGGATCTTGCGGGTCTCGTTGACGAGCTTGAGCTCCTCGTCGGTGTGGTCCTCGCCGGCGGCGAACTTGCCGGCGTGGGGCAGCGCGTTGAAGGCGATCTGGTGGGCGTAGGTGCTGGGCGGCTGGATGTCGCGCTGGTGCAGCAGCGCGTGCGACTGGTCGAGCAGCTCGTCCACGGCCGCCTTGCCGGTCCCGGAGACCGCCTGGTAGGTGCTGATCACGAGCCGCTCGATGCCGGCCTCGTCGTAGATCGGCTTGAGCGCGACGACCATCTGCATGGTCGAGCAGTTGGGGTTGGCGATGATGCCGCGGTGGGCGTCGAGCGCGTCCGGATTGACCTCGCTGACGACGAGCGGCACGTCGTCGTGCATGCGCCAGCGCGAGGAGTTGTCCACGACGGTGGCGCCGGCGGCGACGAACTTCGGCGCCCACTCGCCCGAGGTGGAGGCGCCGGCGGAGAACAGCGCGAGGTCGAAGCCCTGGATGGACTCGTCGCTCAGCCCTTGCACGATCAAGTCCCCTCCGTCCGGCGCGGCGCCCTCGAGCACCCGGCCGGCGGAGCGCTCGGACGCAAACGGCACGACCTCGCTCGCGGGGAATCCGCGCTCGCGCAGGAGCTGCAGCATCAGCGCGCCAACCTGGCCGGTGGCGCCGACGACGGCCACTCGATATTCGCCGCTCATGCGCTCAGGGTACCGAGTGCCCGCCCGCCCGATCGCCCCGCCGGGGATGGCTCCGGCGCCGAGGTTCAGCGCCGGGGATGGCTCAGGCGCCGAGGTTCAGCGCCGAGGATGGCTCAGGCGCCGAGGTTCAGCGCCATGAACAGGATCGTGACGAGCACGAGCAGGCTGAGCAGCGCGCCCACGCTCGACAACCGTCGCACGAGCGCGCGGTACTCGGCGCTCATCTCGATCTCTCCCTCGTTCCCCGCGGCAGCGGCCACATCGCGCGCGGCGATCTCCTCGGCGCGCTTGGCCGTGGGGATCATGACCGCGCCGACGAGCGCGCCGATCACGATCACGGCGCCGAGTCCCCATTGCACGAAGAAGTCGCTCCAGTAGTGCCCCTCGCTGGCGAGATAGATACCCGCGACGAGCACGAGCAGCAGGCCGGGATTTATGAGCATGCGCTCGATCGTGTACTCGACGCGGTGCACCAGCGGCAGGCCGCGCGGGTCGTGCCGCACGCCGACGGCGAACATGATCGGGTAGGCGAAAATCACGCCGAACGCCACGACGACGGCCATGATGTGAACGGCGAGAACGACTTCATAGAAGGACGCAGCCGGCGGGATCGGCATGGGTTGCACCCTAATGCCCGCCGCGGCGACCGGCTCGGCGCCGCGGAACGGTTACGGCTGCCGGCGCGTGCGCGTCGCCGACGATTCGCAACGCGAAACTCGTATAACTATAATTATACAGAACCTACAAGAAGGGTCAGCCGGCGAGGCGCGTATGACGCTGGCGCTCAGAACGTGGGAGCGTAGGAGCCGAACACGTCCTGCATGGCGCCGCACACCTCGCCGAGCGAGCAGCGGTCCCCCAGCGCCCGGCGGATCGCCGGCAGCAGGTTGCCGGTGCCGCGGGCGACGTCGCGGAGCTCCTCGAGGCGGCGCTCGACGAGCGCGTGATCGCGGTTGGCCTTGAACGCCCTCAGGCGTGCGAGCTGTTCGCGCTCTGACTCGGGGTCCACGCGCAGCAGGCCGGGAACCTCGACGTGGTCCTCCCGGTAGGCGTTGACGCCGACCACGACGTCCTGGCCGATGCGGTAGCGCTCCTGGTAGCCCCACGCGGATTCGTCGATCTCGCCGGTGATGAACTCGATCGCGTTGACGGAGCCGCCGAGCGCGTCGACCTTGGCGATCAGCTCGTTCGCGCGCGCTTCGATCTCGTCGGTGAGCGCCTCCACGAAGTAGGAGCCGGCGAACGGGTCCACCGTGTCCGCCGCGCCGGACTCGTGCGCGAGGATCTGCTGCGTGCGCACGGCGATTTTGGCGGCGTGCTCGGAGGGCAGCGCGAGCGCCTCGTCGAAGCCGTTGGTGTGCAGCGACTGCGTGCCGCCGCACACCGCGGCGAAGCCCTGCAACGCCACGCGCACGATGTTGTTCTCCGGCTGCTGGGCGGTGAGCGTCACGCCGCCCGTCTGCGTGTGAAAGCGCAGCATCGTCGCCTTGGGATTCTTGGCGCCGAAGCGCTCGCGCATGACGTGCGCCCACATGCGCCGCGCGGCGCGGAACTTGGCGACCTCCTGGAAGACGTTGTTGTGGCCGTTGAAGAAGAACGCCAGGCGCGGCGCGAACTCGTCCACCTCCAGGCCCTTGTCGATCGCCGCCTGCACGTACGCGATCCCCGAGCAGAGCGTGAAGGCGACCTCCTGCACGGCCGAGCAGCCCTTCTCGCGGAAGTGGTAGCCGGAGATGGAGATCGTGTTCCATTTCGGCACGCGCTCGTGGCAGTATTGGAACAGGTCGGTGGTCAGGCGCATGGTGGGCGCGGGCGGGTAGATGTAGTTGCCGCGCGCGATGTACTCCTTGAGCACGTCGTTCTGCGTGGTGCCGCGCAGCTTCTCGCTCGGCACGCCCTGCTCCTCGCCGACGAGCTCGTACAGCGCCAGCAGGCAGGCGGCGGGGGCGTTGATGGTCATCGACGTGGACACCTGATCCAGCGGGATGCCGTCGAAGGCGGTGCGCATGTCCGCGATCGTGTCGATCGCCACGCCCGTGCGCCCCACCTCGCCCAGGCAGCGCGGACTGTCGGAGTCGAGGCCCAGCTGCGTGGGCAGGTCGAAGGCCATCGACAGCCCCGTGGTGCCCTTCGACAGCAGGTAGCGGTAGCGCTCGTTGGACTCCGTCGCGGAGGCATAGCCGGCGTACTGGCGCATCGTCCACGTCTGCTTGCGGTACATCTCGCGGTGCACGCCGCGCGTGTACGGGAACTCGCCCGGCTCGCCCAGCTCGAGCTCGGCGGGCAGATCTGACTCGTGGTAGAGCTCTGCGATCTCGATGCCCGAGTCGGTGAAGCGGCGCGGGTCGCCGGGCCCGACGATCGGCGCGACCGTCAGACGCTCCTCGGACGTGTCCGCGCCAGCGCCACCGTGCACCACGCCGCTCTGACCGGTGCGGCGCGGCCTGGCGGCGTGCTCCTCGATCGCGGCCATGCTTGCAAGGATAGTCCCGCGGAGCGGCGCGCTGCTGGGTGGGGCGGCTGCCGACGGTGGCGATCACTAAGCTTCGCCGCCCATGGCCACCTGCCTGGTCACCGGCGGCGCCGGCTTCCTCGGATCGCATCTGTGCGACGCGCTGCTCGCGCGGGGGCACCGCGT
>JASHYF010000172.1 GCA_030043235.1 Solirubrobacteraceae bacterium
CGATGCGCTCGCCCGTTGGTTGCGCGCGAGGCGCCGCCGTGCGCGTCAGGCGGCGGTCGCTTCGGCGGGCAGGCCGGCGAGCTGGGCGGTGCGCTCCCACAGACCCGCGGCGAGCGCGTCGTCCTGTGCCTGCGCGCTGGGGAGCTGCACCTTCTCGTCCACCACGTACTCGCCGCTCAGCGTCGCGGCGTCCGCCGACAGCGCGAGCCACACCAGCGATCTCGCGCCTCGCTGCGGCGAGCGGAAAAAGGGCGCGCCGAGCGTGGTCGCGAGCCTCCAGAACCCGTTCTCGTTCTTGCCGAAGCCCGTGCGCACGACGCCCGGGTGAAAGCAGTTCGCGTGCAGCTCGGGGGCGCGCCTGGCGAGCTCGCGCGTGAACAGGATGTTGCACAGCTTCGAGGTGCCGTACACGCGCATCGCCGAGTAGCCCTTGCGCGATTGCAGGTCCTCCAAGTCCAGGCGCCCGGATTGGTGCGCGTCGGACGCCGTCGTCACCACGCGCCCGCCGTCCAGCCGCGCGCGCAGCAGGTTGGTCAGCAGGAAGGGGGAGAGGTGGTTGAGCGCGAACGTCCGCTCGAAGCCCTCGGAGGTCTCCTTGCGCGAGGCGAACAGCGCGCCCGCGTTGTTCGCGAGCACATCGATGTGCTCGTAGCGCTCCTCCACCTCGGCGGCGAGCCGTCGCACCTCGCTCATCAGCATCAGGTCGGCCACGTGCTCGTGGACCGGAGCCCGCCCGTCCCCGCCGCCGCCCGCCGCCCTGGCTTCCCGCGCGACGGACTTCACGCGCTCCGCGTCGCGGCCCACGAGCGCGACCTCCGCCCCCTGGCGTGCGAGCTCGACCGCCGCCGCCTGGCCGATGCCGCGCGTGGCTCCCGTGATCAGGACCAGCGTCACGCGGGCAACTCTACGCTCACGCGTCGCTGGAGGGCGCCCAGATGTTGATGGCGCTGTCCACCGCGTGGCGGTCGATCTCCGCGAGCTCCTCGGCGGTGAACTGCAGGCGCTCGAGCGCGGCCACGTTCTGCTCGAGCTGACTCACGCTGCTCGCGCCGATCAACGCGGAGCTCACGCGCGCGTCGCGCAGCACCCACGCGATCGCCATCTGCGCGAGCGACTGGCCGCGGCGCGCGGCGATCTCGTTCAGCGCGCGCACGCGCGCGAGCGCCTCCTCGCTCAGCAGGCGCTCGTCGAAGGCCTCGCCCCGGCGCACGCGCGAGTCCTCGGGCACGCCGTGCAGGTAGCGATCGGTCAACAGGCCCTGGCCGAGCGGCGAGAACACGATCGCGCCCACGCCGTGGCGCTCGAGCGTGTCCAGCAGGCCGCCCTCGATCCAGCGGTTCAACAGCGAGTAGGAGGGCTGGTGGATGAGCAGCGGCGTGCCCAGGCGCGCGAGGATCTCGATCGCCTGCTCGGTGCGCTCCGCGGAGTACGAGCTCACGCCCACGTACAGCGCCTTGCCGTGGCGCACCGCGGCGTCCAGCGCGCCCATCGTCTCCTGCAGCGGCGTGTTCGGGTCGAAGCGGTGCGAGTAGAACACGTCCACGTGGTCGAGGCCCATGCGCGCGAGGCTCTGGTCGAGGCTCGCCAGCAGGTACTTGCGCGAGCCCCACTCGCCGTACGGCCCCGGCCACTGGTCATAGCCGGCCTTCGTGGAGACGATCAGCTCGTCGCGATACGGACGGAAGTCCTCGGCGAAGATGCGCCCGAAGCTCTTCTCCGCGGCGCCGTACGGCGGTCCGTAGTTGTTGGCCAGGTCGAAGTGCGTGATGCCGAGGTCGAACGCGCGGCGCAGGATCGCGCGGCTGCCCGCCAGCGGGCGGTCGTCGCCGAAGTTCTGCCACAGGCCCAGCGAGATCGCCGGCAGCTGAATGCCGCTCGCGCCCACGCGGCGGTAGGGCATGCGCTCGTAGCGCTCCGCCGCGGCCACATACGGCGGATCGGCGCGGGCTGGGTCGAAGGGCACTGTGGGATTATCACCAACGCATGAGCTCGGCTCGCTCGCCGCCGCCGGGCAGCTCGCGGTCGATCACGCCGTGCGTGCAGGGCAGCTCGCTGACCGCCACCTCCACGGCGCTGCGCAGTTCGAGCAGCAGCGCGCGGCCGCACTCCGTTCCGAAGTCCACGCCGAGCGCGTATGCCAGCCGTCACCGCGCGCCCGTCGAGCGTTTGGCGGCAGCCGCCTCCATGTCGGCGGCGAGCGCCTCCTGGCGCGCGCGGCGGTACTCCTCGACGACGATGTCGGTGAGCTCTTCCACGGAGGTTTCGCTCGTGAGCTTGTCGAACGTGATCACGCCGTCTTGGATCAGGTTCACGCGGTCGCAGGTGGCGAGCACGTGCACGTAGTTGTGCAGCACCATGATGATCGAGACGTTGCCCTCCTCCTTCAGGCGCTGGATCAGCTCGAGGATCGCGCCGCCCTCTTTCGCGCCCATCGCCGCCAGCGGCTCGTCGAGCAGCAGGATGTTCGCTTCGCCGTAGACCGTGCGCGCGACCGCGATCGCCTGGCGCTGGCCGCCGGACAGGCGCGCTACCGGCACGTCCAGGCGCGGGATGTTGATGCCGATTTCATCGAGCGCCTTGCGCGCATTGCGCCGCATGCGGGCGTTCGCGAGGAAGGGGATCCCCGCATGCACGCGCTCGCGGCGCAGGAACATGTTGTGGTAGACGGACAGCTCGTCGATCAGCGCGAGGTCCTGGTAGACGGTGTCGATGCCGTGTGCGCGCGCGTCGTCGACGCTTTTCGGTTCATACGGCTCGCCGCGCAGGAACATCTGCCCTTTGTCCTGCTTGTGAAAGCCGCAGATGACCTTGATCAGCGTTGACTTGCCCGAGCCGTTGTCGCCGAGCAGGCCCAGCACCTCGCCCTTGCGCAGTTTCAGGCCGACGTCGCGCAGCGCGGTGATCGGCCCGAAGCTCTTGGCGATGTGCTCGACGCGCAGCACCTCCTCGCCGGCGCCGGGCTCCGCTCGGGCCGGCGCGCCCGCCGCCGCGTCCGCGGCTGCCGTACCGCCGCTCATGGACGACTCGTCCTCCGCGACCGTCTCGGCCGGCAGGAGCGCCTCGCCGGGCGGGAGCGCCTCGCCGGGCGGCTCCTGCTCGCCGTTCAGAGGCTGCTCAGCCAAGGCCGGACCCCTTGCGTACGCGCTGCACGAGCACGTTGACCGACATCACGAGGATGATCGCGATGCCCAGGTACAGGTCGAGGTAGTCGGCGCTCACCCCTTTGATGACGAGGCCGTCGTGGAGTATGCCGAGGAACAGCGCGCCGATCAGGCCGCCGGCGACCGTGCCGGAGCCTCCCTGCAGGAGCGTGCCGCCGATCACAGCCGCGGCGATGCCCTCGAAGAGGATTTCGCCCGCGCCGGAGGGGTCGGGCGTGGCGGTCGTCGTGTGCACCGCTTCGAGGATTCCCACGAAGCCTGCGCAGGTCGAGCACATGACGAAGTTGCGGATCAGCACGAGGCGCACGCGCACGCCCGCCTCGGCGGCACCGAGGCGGTTGCCGCCGACGGCGACGGTGTAGACGCCCCAGCGCGTGAGCGTCAGCAGCAGCTGCAGGACCGCCACGATCCCCAGCGCCCAGATCAGCATCGAGTAGGTGCCGCCGCCGAAGACCTGCGCGAAGGAGCCCACGTGGATCGCCGAGGTGCCGGGCGTCGCCACCGGCTCCGCGTGCGAGATCACGAGCGTCAGTCCGTCGAGCACGAACAGCATCCCGAAGGTGGCGACGAACGAGGATATGCCGACGACCGCGATGAAGAAGCCGTTGACGAAGCCGATCATCGCGCTGCCGAGCAGCGCGATGATCACCGACGGCACGAGCGGCAAGCCCCCGGCGCTGGCGAGCTTGTAAAAGAGGAACGGCGTGATCAGGTAGACGGAGCCGATCGACAGGTCGATCTCGCCGTTGATCATCACGAACACCTCGCCGGCGGCGAGGATTGCGAACGGCGCGAAGAACGGCAGCAGGGTCTTGAAGTTCGCGCCGGTCGCGAAGCCGGGGGTGGACGCCGCAAAGTACACGAACGTCGCGACCGTGACGACGACGATCGAGCCCTCGCGCAGCGTCAGGAAGCCGCGCCCAAGCGCGACGAGCCTCTTGCCGAGGGCCCGGCTCGCGTTCGCCGGACCCTCGGATGGCGCCTGAGCCGGAGCCTCGCTTCCAGAAGCGATCGCCACGACCGCAGCCTAGAGGAGCGTGCCGCTAGGAGACCCCGGCCTTCGACGAGGTGCCCTCGTAACGGCTTTTCGTGGTGACGTAGGGTTGGATGGTTTCTTTGTCGAGGAACTTCAGGCCGGTGTCGACGTCGGCGATGCCCGAGAGGTGCTTGGAGACGTTGTAGAGGTAGAGCTCCAGGACCGGCAGGAAGCCCTGCAGGTAGGGCTGCTGGTCGATCGTGAACTCGATGTCGCCCGCCGCGAGCCCCTTCTGGGTGGCTTCCAGCATGTCGAAGCCGCCGCCCTTCATGGTCGCCGAGATGCCGTGTTTCGCGATCGTCAGCGCGACGTTCGCGGTGTCGCCGCCGTCGACGGCGAACATGCCCTTCAGCTTGGGGTGACCCACCAAATACGCTTCGATCACCTTCAGCTCTGCGGCTTCGAGGGCCCCGGTCGCGATTTCCTTGGGTGCGATCGCGGGGTGTTTTGCCAGTGTCTTCAGCGCGCCGTTGATGCGTGGCTGGAGGTTGAGCGCGCCCGGCGTCGCGATGAACAGCGCGACTTCCCCTTCGGGCACGAGTTCGGCGATGTGTTCGCCCATCTCTTCGCCCGCGAGTTCCAGGTTCTGGCCGATGTAGGCCAGGCGCTTGTTGCCCTTCGCGTCGGCGTTGTACGCGACGACCGGGATCCCTTCCGAGAGCGCTTTTTCAACCGGCGCGTTGAACGCCGTCAGGGAGATCAACGTGGTGGCGATGCCGTCCACCTTGGCGGCGGCGGCGGCGTTGATCGAGTTGACCATCTGGCCAATGTTGCTCGATTCCGAGCCTGTCCATGCGTAGCTGCAGCCGAGCAGTTTGCAGGCGTCCTGGATGCCGTACTGGGTGGGCACGAAGAACGCGTTCGTCGTGACGTGGTTGACGAACGTGAATTTGTAGCTGGTGCTCGACGCGAAGATGCTCTTGGCGCCGCTGCTGGGCGCGGCGGCCGCGCCGCAGGCGCTCAGGATCGTGCTGACGGAGGCGGCCGCCGCTCCAGTCAACGCTGTGCGTCGCAAGAATGCGCGCCGGTCGAAGCCCGGTCTGTCGGTGTCCCCGCGCTCGATGAACTCGAGCTGCTCCACGGCTTCATTGGCCTGGTCGGTGTCTGACATCTGATCCTCCATTCCACGCGGTTTGCCTGGGGTCCAGTGGTATGTGCTCGGGGACACTAGCTTCTCGCTCGCGCGAACGGCAGTCAACCTCCAGATCTGCGGGAGGACCGCAGTCTGTGCGCGGAAAATCCGTAGGCC
>JASHYF010000173.1 GCA_030043235.1 Solirubrobacteraceae bacterium
TGCCGATGACGGCCGTCCACTCCCAGGTGGCGCGCCAGCGCGGCGAGTCTTCCTTGCCCCAGAACTCGAACGAGACGCCACGGACGATGAGCGCGGCGAGGATCAGGAGGAGCGCCAGGTAGAAGCCGGAGAAGAGGCTCGCGTACCAACCCGGGAAGGCGGCGAAGGTGGCGCCGCCGGCGGTCAGCAGCCACACCTCGTTGCCGTCCCAGACCGGGCCGATGGTGTGGATGATGATGCGCTTCTTGGTGCGGTCGCGCGCGAGCGCGCGCAGCAGGATGCCGACGCCGAAGTCGAAGCCCTCGAGGATGAAGTAGCCGACCCACAGCACGCCGATGAGGATGAACCAGAGGGTCTGCAGGAAGCTGGGGTCTGGCATGCCTCGCTCCTTATATCTCTCAGTAGGCCAGGATCAGCTCGGGACGCTGCGGGCCGGCGCCCGCGGCCTGTGGCTCGGCGGACGGCTCGGCTTCGGGCCCGTGGTCGATCTCTTTTTTGAACAGCCGGCCGCCGATCACCAGCAGCGTGCCGTACAGCACGACGTAGCCGGCGAGGCTGAGGATGATGTCGGTGGAGCTGACGAGCGGCGAGCGCGCGTCGCTGGTCTTCAGCAGGCCGTAGACGACCCACGGCTGGCGTCCCATCTCGGTGAAGATCCAGCCGCTGAGGTTGGCCAGCGGCGGCAGGAACGCGCCGGCGACGGCCGCGCGCAGGAACCAGCGCCTGCGCTCGAAGGCGCCGCGGCGCAGGAGGATCAGCCCGACGATGGGGATCAGCACGAGCAGCACGCCGGCGCCGGCCATCGCCCGGAAGGTCCAGTAGGTGACGCCGAGGATCGGCGCGTAGTCGCCGGGGCCGTATTTCTTGACGTCTTCGGCCTGCAGCTGGTCGACGCCCTTGATCTCCCCTTCCCAGGAGGCGGTGCCGAGGATCGAGAGCAGGTGCGGGATGCGGATGTCGGGGAACACCCGCTTGGGGAAGTGCTCGAACGGCGCGACCGCGAAGATCGACAGGCTCGCGCCCTTGGTGGTCTTGTACAGCGCCTCGGCGGCGGCCATCTTCATCGGCTGCTGTTTCTCCATCAGCATGCCCTGGCCGTGCCCGAAGCCGCCGGTGACGATGGCGGCGCCGAGCGCGAGCGGCAGCACCTTGCGGATCGAACGCGAGTACACCTCGTTGGCGCGGTTACGCAGCATGCCCAGCGCGGAGATGCCGAGCACGAGCATGGCGCCGGTGCAGAAGGCGCCGAAGATCGTGTGCGGGAAGGCGAACCACAGGGTCGAGTTGCCGAGCACCGCCCAGATGCTCCTCAGTTCGGCGCGGTGGGCGGCGTGGTTGATGACGTAGCCGACCGGGTGCTGCATCCAGGAGTTGGCGGCGAGGATGAAGAAGGCGGAGAGGATCGTGCCGAAGGAGGTCAGCCAGATGGTGGCGAGATGCACCTTCGGCGAGAGCCGATTCCAGCCGAAGATCCACAGCCCCACGAACGTGGACTCCAGGAAGAACGCCGCGAGGCCCTCCATCGCCAGCGGCGCGCCGAAGATGTCGCCGACGTAGCGCGAGTATTCCGACCAGTTCATGCCGAACTGGAACTCCTGCACGATCCCGGTGACCACTCCGATGGCCAGGGAGATGAGCATGAACTTGCCCCAGAAGCGCGTCATGCGCAGGTACACCTCGTCTTTCGAGCGATACCAGCGTGTCTGGCAGTAGGCGACCCATGCGGCCAGGCCGATCGACATCGGCACGAACACGAAGTGGAAGACCGTGGTGATGCCGAACTGGAGACGGGCGAGTTCGAGCGTGTTCACGAGGGCGGAATCTACGGACCGGGGAGGCGAGTCGCCATCGGAGACTTCCCCCAGCGATTTTGCGGGCAACTACGGTGCTGCTGTCAGCTCGGCAGGTGGAAGGGCACGGTCGTGACGACGATCTTCGGAAGTGGCCGCAGCGCGCGGCGCAGACGCGTCGCCGTGCGGTTGTGCAGGATACGATGCCACCAGTGCCGGACGACGATCTCGGGCAGGATCACGGTCAGGGTCAGCACCGGCCGCTGGGCGTGCAGCGAGGCGATGTAGTCGATCATCGGCGCGACGATGGCCCGATAGGGCGAGACGACGACCTCGAGCGGCAGGTGATCCCCCCACGTCCGCCAGTAGTCGCCGAAGCGTGCGGCCTCCTCTTCGGTCGGGCTCACGTGGAGCGCGAGCACGGGCTGTTGCAGGGAGGCGGCGTACGCGAGCGCGCGCATGCTGGCACGGTCGAGCGTCGCCACCGGCACGATCGTGAGGTGATGGATCTCCTCGGGGCTCTCCTCGGGCTCGGGGCTCTCCTCGGCCTCCGGGCTCTCCTCGGCCTCGGGGCTCTCCTCGGCCTCCGGGCTCTCCACGGGCGCCGTGGTGCTCGGCGGTCGCCTGCCGGCCGCGGGCGCGGCCGAGCCGTCGTGCTCGCCGAGGCTCGGGACGATCGTGTGGCGCGGCAGCTCGATCGCGTGTGGATGCAGCGCGAGCGCTTCGCCGGCGAGCGTGTAGTGGTGACGGATGCGCTGTGCGGTGAGGATGAACAGGCCGACGGCGAGCAGCGCGACCCAGGCGCCGGCTGTGAACTTCGTGATCCCAGCGGTGACGAACACGATCGCGGACAGCGCGCCTCCGGTGGCGTTGAAGAACAGGCTCCTGCGCCAGCGAGCGTCCCGCAGGCGCCACCAGTGCGCGACCATCCCCGCCTGGGACATGGTGAAGGCGAGGAACACCCCCACCGCGAACAGCGGTATCAGCGGTTCGGTCTTGCCCGCGAAGCCGACGAAGATGGCCGTCGCCGCGATCGACAGGAAGACGATCCCGTTGCTGAACGCGAGGCGGTCGCCCATGCGCAGGAACAGCCGCGGCGCCTGATCGTCGCGTGCCAGCAGGAACAGCACGCGCGGGAAGTCGTTGTAGGCGGTGTTTGCGGCGAGCAGCAGGATCGCGGCCGTGGCCGCCTGCGTGAACGCGTACATGAACCCCGGCCCGAAGCTGCGATGCGCCAGCTGCGAGACCACCGTCTCGTGCGCGTTCGGCACGACGCCGTCCAGATGGACCATCGCGATGGTGCCGGCGAACATCGCGATCAGCAGGCTCACCATCCACGTCAGCGTGGTGCGAGCGTTGCGCCACTCCGGCGGCTGGAAGGCGGGCACGGCGTTGGAGATCGCCTCGATGCCGGTCATCGCCGTCGACCCCGACGCGAACGCGCGCAGCACCAGCAGCACACCCACAGCCTCGGTGGCGCTCAGCCTCGGCGCCGGCGTGGGCCGGAACCCGTGCCCCGCGGCGTCGAGCAGTCCGACCGCGACGAGCGCGGCGATCGCGATCATGAACGCGTACGTGGGCGCCGCGAACAGCGCCCCAGCCTGGCGCACGCCGCGCAGGTTGCCGGCGAGCAGCACGGCGATCACGGCCACGCCGATCGGCACCGTGGCCGCATCCAGCGACGGGATCGCCGAGGTGATCGCGGCTATTCCCGAGGCGATCGAGACCGACACGGTCAGGATGTAGTCGGTCATCAGCCCCGCCGCGGCGATCAGTCCCGGCACCCGGCCGAGGTTGTCGCTGGCGACGATGTAGGAACCGCCGCCGTGGGGGTAGGCGCGGATCGTCTGGCGGTAGGAGACGCCGACGGAGAGCATCAGGAACGCGATCGTCGCCGCGATCGGCAGCGAGTAGCGCAGGCCGGCGCCGCCGGCCAGGACGAGGATCGCGAGCATCGCCTGCGGCCCGTAGGCGACCGACGAAAGCGCGTCGGCGGACAGCACCGGCAGCGCCACCAGCTTGCGCATCCGCTCGTGCGCGATCGCCGTGCTCCTGAGCGGCGCGCCGAGCAGCACCCGCCGCAGCTCGAGCGCGAGCCGCCAGGCCGGCCCGCGCATCTGCTCATCCTCGCTGCTCCTGGCCTCGACTGCCGGCAGCGCTCCGTTCTGGGCGGAGACCGGCACGAAGCGCCCGAAGCGCGTCGGGCGGATGTCGGCGGGGTCGGGGAAGCCCCCCAGGTTCGGGTCGACGGGCAGCGCTTCCCGCCAGAGCTTCGGATCGCCGCATACGCGCCCCCACTCCCGCCCCACCCGGCGCAGGACCTCGAGCTGCCGCTCGTCGAGGGCCGGGAGCAGCGCGCCGGGGCCGGGTGGCCCGGGATCGCGCCCCTCACGCCGCCGGCCGCTCATGGCCCGGGCCGTGTCAGCTCGCTCATTCGCGCCAAGTATCGCTCGCCCGCCTCGAGTGCCGCACGAGTGCGGGATTTCCCGCAGCTGTTGACGGGGGACCCCCGATATCAACCTTCGAGCGGCGGGTTAGCTTACGGGTATGACCAACTCTTCTGCGATCCACCCACGTGAGGGCAAGAGCAGCACCGAGGACGATGTCGTGTTCGCGCACATCCTTTGCGCGGTCGACGGGACGCGCGGGAGCTATGCAGCCGTCGAGCAGGCGGCCGCTCTCGCCGGCTCGACGGGTCAACTGACCCTCCTGACCGTCACCGCAGTCGGGGGATCCGGCGCGTATAAGTACGCGGCGGTCAGCCCCGCCCGAGCGGAGCGCATCCTCGAACACGCCGCAAACATCGCGCGTAGGGCGGGCATCAGCGCAACCAAGGTGATCGACCCGGCCTCTCCGGCGGCACAGGTCATCCTCGATCGAGCGGGCGATCAGGATCTGCTTGCCATCGGCGCGCCCGTCACCTCCTGGCTGGGTGGGATGTTCATAGGAGGCGTCGGGGTCGAGACGATGCGATCGTTCACCACGCCGCTGCTTGCAGCGCGGTTCGCACCCCACGAGCACGACTTCGCGTCTCGCATCCTCGTGGCAAGCGACGGTCTCGAGGGCTCCGACGCTGTCGTGGAGCTGGCCGGCCGGCTCGCGCGCAGCCGGGACGCGAGCGTGGCGCTGGTGCATGCCTCCGGGGTCGAGTCGAAGACGGCGCACCGCCGCATCGAGCATCAGGCCCGCACCCTGGAAGCCGCGGTGGGTGCGGCGATCGAGACCCAGACCGTTCCCGACAGCGCCTGGAAGGTGATCGTGGAGGCAGCGAAGGGCACGAAGGCGTCGCTCGTGGTGATGGGCAGCCGCCGGCTCGACGGCCTGCGATCGATCGGGAGCGTCAGCAGACGAGTGGTCCACGATGGACCCTGCTCGGTGCTGCTCGTGCCCCCGCCGAGTCCGTGAGCACGGCGGCCGCGCCGCCCGTCGTCGCCTCGGCGCCGCGAGCAGGCTCGACCCGGCCCGCCTGGCCGGGTCGGTGGAGGGCGCTTGCGGCGCTGTGCGTTCCGCTGCTGATCGTCTCGCTGGACACAACCGTCCTGAACGTGGTGCTGCCGACGCTCGTGCGCAAGCTCCATGCGACCACCAGCGAGCTGCAGTGGATCGTCGACGCCTACGTGCTCGTGTTCGGGGGATTGATGCTCGTCGCCGGGAGCCTCGCCGACCGCGTGGGGCGCAAGCGCACGTTCCTCGCCGGTCTCGCGGCGTTCGCCGCGGGCTCGAGCTGGGCGGCGTTCTCGGGCAGCGTCGGCATGCTGATCGCGGCGCGGGCGAGCATGGGCATCGGCGCGGCGCTGATCATGCCCTCGACGCTCGCGATCATCACCAACACGTTCGCCGAGCAGGGCGAGCGCCAGCGCGCGCTCGGCGTCTGGTCGGGGACGAGCGGAGCGGGCCTCGCGCTCGGCCCGGTCGTAGGCGGGCTGCTGCTGGCGCACTTCTGGTGGGGTTCGGTGTTCCTGATCAACGTGCCGGTCGCGCTGCTGGGCCTGCTGTGCGCGATCGCGCTCGTGCCCGACTCGAAGGACCCGCACGCGAAACGCCTCGATGCAGGCGGCTCGGTGTTGTCGATCGCGGGGCTCGGAGTGCTGCTGTGGGGCATCATCGAAGCACCCGTGCACGGCTGGTCATCGACGCTCGTGCTCTGCTCGGGCGCCGCGGGCGTGGCGTTGCTGGCCGGCTTCGTCGCCTGGGAGCGCTCCAGCTCGCATCCGATGCTGAGCCTGCGCTACTTCGCCGAGAGGCGGTTCTCGGCGGCGGTCCTCAGCAATGGCCTGCTCATGTTCGGACTGTACGGCGCCCTGTTCGTGCTGACCCAGCTGCTGCAGTTCCAGCTCGGCTACACACCGCTGCAGGCCGGCGTGCGGGTGCTGCCCGCAGCGGGTGCGATCGCGATGGTGGCGCCGCTGTCCGCCGTGCTCGTGCGCAGGCTGGGGACGAAGCTCACCGTCACAACCGGCCTGCTGCTGGTCGCTGCCGGGATGTGGTACGTGTCCGGCGCCTCGGTCACCACCACCTACGGCGGCGTGGTGGCGGGCATGGTCCTTCTGGGGAGCGGCGCAGGCCTGGTCATACCGGCCTCGACCGGCTCGGTCATGGGATCCCTGCCGGTCGCTCACACGGGCGTGGGCTCGGCGACCAACGGCTCGTTCATGCAGGTCGGCGGTGCCCTGGGCGTGGCGGTGATCGGCAGCCTGCTCTCCACCCGCTATCAGCACAGGCTGACCCCCACGCTCGCGCCCTTCCACGTCGCGCACGCGATCAGGGAATCCATCCTCGGCTCGCTCGGGGGCGCCCTCGGCGTGGGCAGGCAGATAGGCGGACTCGCCGGAGGGCTGCTCGTCGAACTTGCCCGCTCGGCATTCGTCAGCGGGATGGATCTCGGGCTGGTGGTGGCGGGGGTCGTCGCCCTGGCCGGCGCGCTGCTCGCGCTGCTCGCGCTGCCCTCGCGACCGGACGCACAAGCGAGCGAGCACAGGTGACCTCGTCGCTGCTGGAGGCGCTTTCTTCCCCCGCGATGTACGACGATGCGCCGCGTGTGGCCGTGCACGAGACGCACGCGTCATGGGTGTTCGTGGCGGGCCCCCGCGCGTACAAGGTCAAGAAGCCCGTCGCGCTCGGCTTCCTCGACTACAGCACGCTCTCGCGCCGGCACGCCGCGTGTCGCGAGGAGGTGCGCGTCAACCGTGAGCTCGCTCCCGACATCTATCTGGGCGTGCGCGCGATCGTCGACACCGAGAGCGGGCTGCGCCTGACGGACGAGGACACGCCGGGGGCGCTCGAGTATGCGGTGGAGATGCGCGCCTTCGACGAGGCCGACACGCTCGAGGGCCTGCTCGCCTCCGGCGCCCTGACCCGCGAGCAGGTGCGCCGCGTGGCACGCCGTCTCGCGGCGTTCCATCTCGCGGCGAGCGCCGCGGACGGCGGCCGGGTGGCCGACGTGCTCGACACCTGGCGGAGAAACGTGCGTGAGCTCGCGCGGGCGAGCGCCGGGCGCGGTTGGAACGTCGAGCCCCTGATCGCCTTCGGCGAGGCGTTCACGAGCGCTCATGGACAGGAGATCGAGCGGCGCAGGCTCGCCGGCCGGGTGCGCGACGGCCATGGCGACCTGCGCTGCGAGCACGTGCTCGCCGTGCCGGCGGTGCGGGTAGTCGACCGCGTGGAGTTCGACCCCGCGCTTCGCCGGGTCGACGTCGCCTGCGACCTGGCGTTCCTGGCGATGGACCTCGAGGCGCACGGAGCACGCTGGGCGGCACAGGAGCTGCTGTCGGCCTACCGTGACGCCGGCGCCAGCCCGGGCAGCGAGGCGCTGCGGTCCTTCTACGCCGCGCACTGGTCGCTGGTTCGCACGAAGGTCGCGCTGATCGGCGCGGCCGAGCACGCCGGCGAGCCATGCGCGGCACATCTCTCGCAGGCGCATGCGCTGTGGCGGCTGAGCGAGCGGCTGTGCTGGCGCGCTCGGCAGCCCGTGGCGCTGTTCATCTGCGGTCCCGCGGCCACCGGCAAGTCGACGCTCGCCACGGAGCTCTCACGCCGCTGCGGCATGCCGGTCGTCCGCTCGGACGTCCTGCGCAAGCGTCTGGCCGGTCTCGCACCCACCGAGCGGGCACGGCCCGAGCACTACACCGAGGACTTCACCAGGGCGACGTACGGGCTGCTCGCCGACGAGGCGCGCGCGCGCCTGCGAGAGCACGAAGGCGTGATCGTCGATGCCACGTGCCGCACGCGCGCCGAGCGCACACGCCTGCGCCACCGAGTGCAGCGGCCTTGGCTCACAAGCCTGTTCATCCGTTGCGAGGCTCCGCTGGAGGTCTCCTCGAGATGGGCGGCCCAGCGCGTGCGGCGCCCCGAGCGCACCTCGGACGCCACGCCGGAGATCGTGGCAGCGCAGTTCCGTTGCTTCGAGCCGCTCGACGAGCTGCCGGCGCGGAGCGTGCTCGCGTTGAACACGCAAAGGTCCCTGGACGCACAGGTTGCAGCGGTCACGCGCGCAGTCGATCGTCTCCTGCTCGAGTCCGCGCCGGCGCCGGACGCGCACTTCGTGACGCGAACGGGCCTGTAGGTGCGCCGCCGGCGGCGAGCGGCGCGCCGGCCCGTTGCACGGCCGCGTGCGCGAGAGGACAATGGCTGACGATGCCCGCACCCGGCGGCTTCACCCTGCAGCGCGAGAGGCTCGATGAGCTGTTCGCGGCGCTGCATCGCCGCGGGTACACGGTGATCGGTCCGACGGTCCGCGACGAGGCGATCGTCTACGCGGAGATCACCGGCTGCGCCGCGCTGCCCATCGGTGTCACCGACGAGCAGGACGGCGGCCACTACAGGCTGCGCCGGCGCGAAGACGACGCGCTGTTCGGCTACAACGTGGGCCCGCACTCCTGGAAGCGCTACCAGCTGCCCCCAGAGGTCACGCTCTGGCGCGCGCGACGCGAGGGCGACGGCGCTCTGAGCGAGCTCGCGCAGGAGCCGCCGCCGCAGGCGCGCTACGCGTTCCTCGGGGCTCGCTCGTGCGAGCTGCACGCGATGGGCATCCTCGACCGTGTGCTGCTCGGCGGAGCGCACGCCGATCCCGCCGGCCGCGCACGCCGGGAGGACGTGCTGGTGGTGGCCGTGCAGTGCTCGCAGGCGGGCAACACCTGCTTCTGCGCTTCGATGGGCACGGGGCCGACAGCCGAGAGCGGCTACGACCTCGCGCTCACGGAGGTGCTCGAGGGCGCCAGCCACTACTTCGTGCTCGACGCCGGCAGCGACATGGGGGCCGAGCTCCTCGGGGAGCTCTCGCACGCCCCCGCCTCCGAGGCGCAGCAGCGCGCGGCGAGGGCCGCGCACGCGCGGGCGGCGGCGCAGATGGGCCGCGAGCTCGACGTCAGCGACATCCGCGACCTTCTCTATCGCAACTACGAGAACCCACGCTGGGAGCAGGTCGCCGAGCGCTGCCTGTCCTGCGGCAACTGCACGATGGTCTGCCCGACGTGCTTCTGCACGAGCGTGGAGGACGTCACCGACCTCGCCAACGAGCACGTGGAGCGCCACCAGCGCTGGGACTCGTGCTTCACCGTCGACTACTCCCACATCCACGGCGGCGCGGTGCGCGCCAGCACACGCGCGCGCTACCGCCAGTGGATGACGCACAAGCTCGCCACCTGGATCGACCAGTTCGGCAGCTCGGGCTGCGTCGGCTGCGGGCGCTGCATCACGTGGTGTCCCGTCGGCATCGACATCACCGAGGAGGCGCGCGCGATCCGCGAGAGCGAGGAGCACGAGCATGCGGGGGCTTGAGGAGCTGATCGCCGACTCGCCGGTGTTCGCGGGACTGCCCGAGAGGCACCTGGCGGTGATCGCCGGCTGCGCGCACAACGACCACTTCGCCGCGGGGGCGCGCGTGTTCGACGAGGGCGAGCCGGCGGATCGCTTCTTCCTGATCCGCAAGGGGGCGATCGCCCTGGAGACGCACGCCCCCGGCCGTGGCGCGCTCGTGATCGAGACGCTGCACCGCGGCGATGTGGTGGGCTGGTCGTGGCTGTTCGAGCCGTATCGCTGGCAGTTCGACGGGCGCGCGCGCGAGACGACGCGGGTCGTGAGCTTCGACGGCGCGTGCCTGCGCGGCAAGTGCGACTCCGATCACGAGCTCGGCTATCAGCTCATGCGCCGCTTCGCCGCATCGCTGATCGAGCGGCTGCAGGCAACCCGCCTGCAGCTGCTGGACGTCTACGGCCATGAGCGGCTTGGTTGAGGTGGCCCACCCAGCCGCCCACCCACCCGCGCACCCACCCGCCCACGCCGAGGCGGGCCCGATGGTGCCCGCGCCGTTCGTGGTGGGCGCCAGGCGGCAGGACACCGCCGACACGTGGACGCTCGAGCTCGAGCCCCGCCGCGGGAGCGCGCTCGCCTTCGCCCCCGGACAGTTCACCATGCTCTCGGCCGGCGGCGCCGGCGAGGTCCCGATCTCGATCAGCGGCGATCCCGACGCCGCCGGCCCGCTCGTGCACACGGTGCGGGCGGTCGGGCTCGCCACGCAGGCGATCTGCGACGCGCCCCAGGGCGCCGTCCTCGGCGTGCGCGGCCCGTTCGGGCGGCCGTGGCCCGTGGCGGAGATCGCCGGCGCAGAGGTGCTCGTCGTCGCCGGGG
>JASHYF010000174.1 GCA_030043235.1 Solirubrobacteraceae bacterium
TCGCCCTCGGGCTCGCGCGCGCTCGCCCTGCGGCGGGCGAAGGCGCTGGCCCCCGGCCGCAGGAGCGTGTGGGCCACGGTCACGGCGGCGCTGCTGCTCGCGGGCATCCTCGCGTCGGCGCTCGGCGCGCGCGCTGTGGCCCGCTCGAACGCCGAGCAGGAACGGCTGGCGTTTCACCTGGCCTCGGCCGAGATCGCCTCGACCCTCAAGCTGGCCATCCAGCACGAGGAAGACCTCGTCGTCAGCGCGAGCGGCTTCGTCGCGGGCAACCCCGACGCGTCCGCCGCCGACTTCGACAGATGGGCCGAATCGGTGCGCGCGATCCAGCGATACCCCGAGCTGCAGAACTTCGGTCTGGTGAAGCTGGTGCCGGCCTCCCAGCTGGCCGCGTTCGAAGCACGCATGGCCGCGAACCCGATGCGGCCGCTGGGACCCCATTCGGTGGGGCCGCGGGAAGGCTTCCACGTGTTCCCTCCCGGCGCACGGCCCTACTACTGCCTGGCGGTCGCCGGACTGGCCAGGAGCAGCGCGACCCTCGTGCCCGCGGGCCTCGACTACTGCGGGCTCGCTCCCACGCTCATCACAGCGCGCGACTCGGGCGAAAGCGGCTATGCGCCGGTCGCGGACGGGGACACCACGATCCTGGGCGTGGAGACCCCCGTGTACCGGGGTGGCGTGGTGCCTGCGACCGTGGCAGCGCGCCAGCGGACGTTCCTGGGGTGGATCGGCGAGCTGCTGCTGCCGAACGTCGTGTTGAAGCAGGCGCTCGAAGGTCACCCGAACGTCGCCGTGATCTTCCGCTACGACTCGCGCTACTCGCACATCGCGTTCAGCTACGGGGCCGCGCGGCCGGGCGCACAGAGCGCGACGATCGCCGTCCGAGTGGGGCGAGAAGAGGGCTTGAACAGCTCGCGGGAAGGGTGGACCGTGCAGAGCTTCGGAGTCGCCGTCGCGGGCGGTGTGCTCGGCAGCTGGAGCTCGCTCGCGCTGCTGATCGGCGGGAGCGTGCTGAGCGTGGCGCTGTGCCTGCTGGTGCTGGTGCTCGGCACCGGACGCACGCGCGCGCTGTCGCTCGTGCGCGAGAAGACCCGCGAGCTCTCCGAGAAGAACCGCGAGCTCTCCCATCAGGCCCTGCACGACGCGCTCACCGGGCTGCCGAACCGCGCGCTCGTGCTCGACCGCGCCCAGCAGACGCTCGCGCGCGTCGCGCGCCAGCCGGGCATCGTGGCGGGCGCGCTGTTCATCGACATCGACGGCTTCAAGCACGTCAACGACAACCTTGGACACGCGGCCGGAGACCAGCTCCTGAGGACCGTCGCGGAACGGCTGCAGCGCGCCGTGCGCGACGAGGACACCGTCGGTCGCCTCGGTGGAGACGAGTTCGTCGTGCTGGGCGAGCTCGCGGCCGGCGAGGCGACGCTCGACGTCCTCGCCGACCGGCTGACCGAGATGCTGCGCGAGCCGATCGAGCTCGACGACGGCCGCAAGACGACGCTGGTCACCGCCAGCATCGGCGTGGCGATCGGGCGCTACGCGACGCCGGATGCGCTGTTGCGCGACGCCGACCTGGCCCTGTACGCCGCCAAGGCCGCGGGCAAGGACCGCTACGTGCTGTTCGACGCGAGCATGCACCCGGGCGCCGAAGGTCACAGGGAGCTCGAAGCGGACCTGAGAGCCGCGCTGCACGAGGGACAGCTCTTCCTCCTCTACCAGCCGATCTTCGAGCTGCCGAGCCTGCGGGCGGTGGGCGTGGAGGCGCTCATCCGCTGGCGCCATCCGCAGCGAGGCGTCGTAGCTCCAGACAGCTTCATCCCGCTGGCCGAGGAGAGGGGGCTGATCGTGCCGATCGGCCGCTGGGTTCTCGGCGAGGCCTGCCGTCAGGCGGCGGCATGGGCCGCGGAAGACCTTGCCATCGACATCTCCGTGAACGTGTCGGCCTACCAGCTCGGCCGCCAGGGATTCGCCGACGACGTGCGGCAGGCGCTGCGGGAGTCGCGGATCGAGCCCTCGTCGCTGACCCTCGAGATAACCGAGACCGCGCTCATGCGCAACTTGAGCACGGCCTGCAAGCAGCTGGAGCTGATCCGGGCCCTCGGCGTGCACGTCGCGATCGACGACTTCGGCACCGGATACGCCTCGCTCTCGAACCTGCAGCGCGTGCCGGTCGACATCCTCAAGATCGACAGGACCTTCGTGGCGGCGCTGAACGGCGGGGGCCACAGCCGCGCGCTGCTCGCCGCCATCCTCGGCGTCGGCCAAGCCCTGTCGCTGACCGTGGTCGCCGAGGGCATCGAGGGGCAAAGCCAGCTGGCGACGCTCACGGAGATGGGCTGCGAGATGGGCCAGGGCTTCCTGATGGGCACGCCGAGCCCGCCGGAGGCAGTCAAGAGCCTGTTGGACGTCCGTGCGGGACATCCAGCGCTCAGCTCGCGAGCCGGCTGACGCGGGCAGCCCCGCGGAGCCGGCCAGCTCGCCCGCCTGCCTGCCTGCCTGCCTGTGCCCCCGACGGGGTATGCCCCCGACGGGGTATGCCCCCAACGGGGTATGCCCCCAACGGGGTGTGCCTCCGCAGGGGGCGTGCCCTTCAGGGTGCGCGCGATCGGGCCACCTCGAGGGGCCCGCTAGCCGCGCTCGATCGGGCTCATATGGAGGGGCGTTTGTCAAGGGGCAGCGTTGATCGGCCGTGGGTGCGGCAGGGGTCGGCATGGAGAGGGTTGCGTGGGCGGTTCCCGGGGCGCTACGAGCTGAAGTGCCGGCTTGGTCGACCAGGTCATGGTCAGGCTCATATGCGAGGGCTGGTTACCTCAAGACCCTTGTTCGTCGCCGGGCTCGCAATCTAAGATCGGGCGCCACCCGGCGGGTGAAACCGCGGGTTGCCCATAGCCCGTGTTCGCGGGCCCGTTGAGCGGCGACGTGTCGGCCTTCTCGTTGCTCGTAGCGCCCCGGCAGCCGCCGGAGCGTCGTTCGTCGTGGTGGATGTCGGTGTGGCTGTCAGTCCAGGGTCGCGGCCTCCCAGCAGAACGCGGCGAGCTCGCGTGCGCACGCTATCGCGACCGTCCCAGTGCGCTTGCCGCGCTTGCCCGCGAGGTGCGTCCAGCGCTCGTGCAGGCGGCGCTGGCAGCGCCAGGCGATCTGCACGACACGCGGGTCCTGTCCGAGCTGGCGAGCGGCGATCGTCTCACCGACCGCGGGCCGGTGGCGGTAGTGGTGGGCGGCCTCGACCAGCAGCCGTCGTGCGTGCGGCGGGCCGGCCTTGGTGATCTGCCCCTGCACGCGCTTATCGTCAGAGGTGTACTCGCTCGGCACCACACCGAGGAACCCCGACAGCAGCGCCGGCTTGGCGAACCGGTGAAAGTCGCCGACTTCCGCGCACAACCCGGCGGCGGTGAGCGTGTCGATCCCACGGAAGCAGCGCAGCCGCGCGACCGTCTCGGCGTGACTGCTCTCTGGCACCGCCTCTTCGAGTGCGCCGATCAGCGCGCGGCGGCGCTGCACGAGCGCCTGGACCGCGGACAGGTAGTCCAGGAACGTCGCCTCGGAGGGAGCATCCTCGAAGTGAAGCCGACACAGCCACCGCTCGTGCGGCTGCGTCCACGCCTTGCTCGGGAACCTGTGCCCCCGGCGCAGCAAGAACTTCGACAGGCGATGACGGCAGCGCATCAGATCCTTGCGGGCATCCTCGACACACCGCACCAGGTCACGAAAACGCTCATCGACCTCGCTCGGCACGAACGCATACGACAGCTCGCCCGCCGCGAACAGCCGCACGAGCCGCTTGGCGTCACGACGGTCGGTCTTCACCCGGTCCCCGGGCGCCCTCGGGATCGACCCCGGCGCCACGACCCGCACATCCAGCCCGCGCTCCTCAGCGACCCTGGCCAGCGCGAACCCCGTCGGCCCAGCCTCATACACAGCGCGCACCGGACAATCGAGACCCTCCAAAAACACCGGCACCACACTCGCCGGCTCACCGCGCAGCCGCTGCACACGCAGCTCACCCGTGCCCGGATCAAGCACCGCGACGACCGTCTGCGCCTGATGAACATCAAGCCCGACAAGAGCCATACTCTCCGACATGGTCGGCACCTCCCATAGCTGGGGTGTCGGCGCCAGGACCACCCTGACGCCCAGCCCCCGCACATCTATGCGCGGGGTGCCGGCCGATCCTGCCTCAAACGCCGGAGAGCCGAGCCTCCATAGGGTCTAAGCAGTTCTGGCCTGCACCACCTCGCCGCCGTAGTGCTAGGCGCGACCGTCGTGGCGAGCCGATCGTGCGCAAGTACGAGGAGGAGGCCAAGGTGCTCGTCATCCAGATCGCCGGCCTCGAAGCCGCGCTCTGGGTCAGAGCGGGTGCAGAGGATCGAGTCCAAGTCCGTGAGGTAGCCGAGGCGCATCTGCGGGCGGACTTTGTGGACGATCCCAGGCGCACGTGCGTCTATGCGCCGAGCCGCCGACAAGCTAGGGCAACAGGGTCGGCAGAGCGTCGATGACCAGCTTCTGTGAATCGACGAACGACGGGGCGTCGGGGGCGAGTCCGGGGATCGTCTGCTCATAGGTCGCACGCATCGCCTCCACGTTCGCTTCGATCCGAGCCCGCCGATCGCCCTGCTTGACCAGCGCGAACTTCTTGGACGCGAGGTGACGGACGTGGGCGCGGTCCAGTTGATCGCCGTACTCGCGGAGGATCAGCGCGAGGTCTGAGAGATCCGTCGGACGCTGCCGCTGAAGCAGCGTCCTCAGCTTCTCCGCGACGGTCTCCTCGAGCGTCAGAACAGGGATCTGAAACTCCGCGTAGTAGGGCGGTCCCACGTCAACCGCGTCGGGTTCGTCGACTACGGCCTCCCGATAGCTGATCTCAACCGCGATCTGTCCGTCGTGATGCGGCGTGTGGAAGGCGATCTGATCGAAGTCAAGGCTGTGCTGAGAGTCGGTGGCGGGAACGCCCGGGTCAATGCGCAGCATCGGCTCGTCGGTGGCTCGCCTCATTGCCTCGGCTATCTCGGGGGCCGAGATCTTGTGCTTGGGAGGGTTGGTGCGGGTCGCGTCAAGGTCCCCTGAGAAGCGGGCGTGGCCGCGGACGTGACGCAGCACGAAACCGCCCTTGAAGCAGAGCTGGCCGGGGAACTGATCGACGAGATGCGCAGCGACAGTCACCAAGGCGAAGTCGCGCTCGATCAGCTCGATCGGCCGGTCTTGCTGTTCGGCGAGCTCCTGCAGGTCGTACTCGTTGTGGATCAGGCGGCGAGGAAGGGTCATCCGACCAGCCTGTGCGCGATCAACGTCTCAGGATCGACGTTGATCCGGACACCCCAGCGGGGGCTCGTCGGCCCTCGATCTGGCGCGGAGGAGGAGAGCAGCACGTGTGCGTGGCTACGGCCCCGCAACGCCAGCAAGGGCTCGGCGGCGTCGGGACCATGCAGGAGCTCGAGCAGGTAGCCAAGTCGCCGCGCTACCGCGGCGCTGCCGTAGCGCTCCGCCGCGTGGGCAAGATCCTCCGGGGTCGTGCGGCCGGCCACGGCACGATCGACCGCCTCGGCAGCCTGGGGCAAGGTCACTCCCCACCGTGGGTTTGCCAGACAGTCAAGGATCGCCCGCTCAGGCAGCGCGATCGAAGGGCCGTCCGGCGTAGACAGACCCCATATCCGCTCCGGGGCCAGCAGGGCATAGCGAACTTCATCGCCCTGCCAGCTCCAATCGTTCAGGCGATGCGAGGTCAGGACGATCACCCGAAAGAAGTGCTGGTCGGTGAGACCAAACTCTGCCAGGGCGCGACCGGCGGTGACTAGATAGGGCCTCGGAGTAACCGCATCTATCAGCGGCAGAATACGAGCGTCAGTCGAGCCCGTCGGCGCGACCAGGAGATAGACGCCCCGCCGCACCCGTCGCAAGCGGCCGTCGCGCCTGAGCTGGCGAAGCGCATCCTGGCTACGGCGCCGGGAGCCCGTGCTCACGTCCAGAGCCTCCATGTCCTCGTCCAGGCGGACGACCGGATGCCGGTCGGCGTCCAAAGCTCTACGGTTGAGCGCGACGAACGCCCGCTCGCTCAGCGGTCGCTCAGAAATAGG
>JASHYF010000175.1 GCA_030043235.1 Solirubrobacteraceae bacterium
GTCTTGTGCTCCGGGTACTGCACGGTGGTGGGCGCTTCGACCATGCGTCCAAACGTCGTCTTCAGCCCGCGCATGGTCTCGCGAAACGTGCGCCAGGTCCCTCGCGCGGGGCCCGGAGCGGGCGTGCGCGTCACCTCGATGACGTCCTCGCCGGGGCTCCAGCGCCCGACCGTCAGCGGCGAGGACGCGCCGGCCTGGGGGCTGTCGTCCGAGGCGACTGCGCTCATCAGTGCGTCACCACCACGAGCACTGCCGTCACGAGCGCGTTGAGCGTGGCCAGCGGCAGCAGCACCTTCCAGCCGAAGCGCATCAGCTGGTCGTAGCGCAGGCGCGGCAGCGTAGCGCGCACCCAGATGAAGAAGAAGGAGATGAGCGCCATCTTGAAGAGGACCACGAACGGGTCGACCCAGCCGGGCGGGTGGATGCCGAACGGCATCAGCCAGCCGCCGAGGAACACCGTGGTGACGATGCCCGAGACGACGAGCACGTTCAGGTACTCGGCGAAGTAGTAGGACGCGAAGCGCCCGCCGCCGAACTCGGTGTTGTAGCCGCCGACGAGCTCCGCGTCGGCCTCCGTGAGGTCGAACGGCACGCGGTTGGTCTCCGCGAAGCTCGCCGTAAGGAAGATCAGGAAGCCCGCGAGCTGGGGGACGAGGTACCACATGCCTTTCTGGGCGTTGACGATCCCGACCAGCGACAGCGTCTGGGCGCTGATGATCACGCCCACCAGCGCGAGACCCTGGGAGACCTCATAGGAGATCAGCTGCGCGGCCCCCCGCATGGCGCCCAGGAACGAGTACTTCGAGCCCGAGGACCAGCCGCCGAGCATGATGCCGTAGAAGGCGACCGCGCTGAAGGCGAACAGGTACAGCGGCCCGATCGACACGTCGATCCCGTACAGGCCAACCCGTTCGCCGAAGATGTGCTGGACGTCGCCGAAGGGGATGATCGCGAACGCTGCGACGGCCGTGACGATCGAGATCACCGGGGCCACCGCGAACAGCACGCCGACGGATGTGGTCGGGCGAAACTGCTCCTTGGTGAGCAGCTTGACGATGTCCGCGATCGGCTGCAGCACGCCGTAGGGACCCACGCGATTCGGGCCGTAGCGAGACTGGAAGCGCCCGAGCAGCTTGCGCTCGGCGAGCAGGATCACGGGCACGAGCTGGAGGGCGACCGCGAAGATCACGATCGACTTGAGGATCTGCACCCACCACGCTTCGTAGTAGCCGATCAGCGCGAGCGCGGTCATGTCCGCTCACCACCTGCGTATGACAATGGCAGGACAGCGTGTGCGCGCGGAAACAGGAACTCGAGCGCCGGCGCGAACTCGACCTCGGGCGCGTCCCAGATCGAGCGGTAACCGGCGAGATCGACTGCGTTCGGGCCTGGCTCCATCTCCGCGTCGTCATCGGAGATGGATGCCGACGCAGCGAGCTCACCAGCGCCGCGGGCACCGGCGTCGAGCGTCGTCGGAGGATAGGCGGAGGCGGCGTCGCGCTCTTGCCAGCGCACCCCCCGACCGCCGATCTCCTCGAGCGTGAGCCCGGCGTAGAAGGGCACGGCGTCGAACAGCCGCTGCGAGGCCATCGCGGCGCTCAGCACGTCCATGTCGAAACCCAGCCGCAGGGCGAGCTCGGCGATCACCTGCCACTCCGCGCGCACCATGCCCGGCCGCGCGATCGCCGGGCGCAAGCGCTGCAGGCGCCCGTCGGGATGGACAACCGTGCCCTCCTTCTCGGGATAGGCCTCGGCGGGGAAGACCACGTCGGCGTGCTCGCGGATGCCCTCCGTGAGGAAGGGCGCGTGCGCGACGACGGTGCCGGCACGGGCCAGCGCACGCTCCCACAGCTCGCTGTCGGGCAGGTCACGCAGCGGGTCGCAATGCAGCAGGTAAAGCGCGCTCAGCTCGCCTGCCGCCAAGCCCTCGGCGATGCCCCTCACGTCGCGCGCGGCCGACACGCGCGCGGCGCCATTCGGGACGCCTGTGGCGTCGCCCGGCGCGCCCGAGCTCAGGCCATCCGCCGGCGCGCAGCTGCGCGTCTCGGAGAGTCCCGGGCCGGCGTTCGGCAGCACACCCGCCTCGCGCAGCCCGCGGCCGTTGGCGAAGGCGGGGATTTCGAACAGTCCCGCGCCATCGGTGGCGCCCATGCCGAGCGTCGCGGCGAGCGACAGCAGCGCGCGCGCGCCCGCCGCTCCGTTCGGGCCGGCTGCGAGCCGCTCGCCCCACAACACGACGATCTCGCTGCCAGCGCTCTTCAGCAGCTCCGCCAGCTCGCGCACTTGTTCGGGCTCGGCGCCCGCGGCGCGTGCCAGTCGCACGAGGCCAGCGGAGTCGCCATCCCCGGCGAGGGCGCCCGCGAGCGCCGCGGCGAAGGCTCCGCCGCCGCCGGGCGCGAAGCGCACGGACAGCGCGGCGTTCGCCTCGAGCGCGCTCTCGCGCGCGGAGGCGACGGCGAGCTTCAAGCCATGGCGGCGCACGCCCTTGCGCAGGCGCAGGTCAAAGATCGGCGCGTCGTCGACGGGCTCGGTGTCGAGCACGAGCACCGCGTGGGCGAACTCGAGGTCTGAGACCTTCGCCTGCAAGCGTGGATCGCCGAGCGCGCGGTGCAGCTCCAGCGGCAGAGCGCCCGCACGGCGGGAGTCGAGGTGCGGTGAGCCGAGGCGCTCGCGCAACAGGCGCGCCAGCAGCAACCCCTCCTCGTTGGTCGTCCCGCCCGCGGCGATCGCGCCCGTGTGCCCGCCGGCGCGGGCGAGCCAGGCAGCCGCCTCCGTGAGCGCCCGCTCCCAGGAGACCGGACGCAACTCGCCGCCGTCGCGCAGGAGCGGCTCCACCACGCGCTCGTCGACGTGGAAGGACTGATAGGCGAAGCGGCCCTTGTCGCACAGCCAGCCGTCGTCGACCTCGGCGTGATCGCGGGCAAGCACGCGCAGCGCGCGCTCGTCGCGGACGGTCACCGTCACGTTGCACTGCGCCGGGCACAGGCTGCACACCGAGCCGGCGTCCTCGACGTCCCACGGCCGCGCGCGAAAACGATACGCCCGCGAGGTGAGCGCCCCGACGGGGCACAGCTCGACGATGTTGCCGCTGAAAGGCGCCACGTAGGGGTGGCCGTCGAAGGTGGAGACGTAGGTGTGCGCGCCGCGCTCGAGCAGCACCAGCTGATAGTCCTCGGAGAGCTCCTGAGAGAAGCGCACGCAGCGATAGCACAGGATGCAGCGCTCGCGGTCGATGGCGATCAGCGGCGAGAGCTCGAGCGGCTTGACGAAATGGCGCTTGGGCTCGATGAAGCGGGAGATGCCGCTGCCATAGCCGAAGGTGATGTCCTGCAGCGGACACTCGCCGCCCTTGTCGCACACGGGGCAGTCGAGCGGATGGTTGATCAGCAGGAACTCCACCACCGACTGCTGTGCGACCTTCACGCGCTCGCTCTGCGTGTACACGACCATGCCGTCCTTGACGGGCGTCGAGCAGCCGGTCTGCAGCTTGGGGATGCCCTCGATCTCCACCAAGCACATGCGGCACGCGCCCACCGGCTGGCCGAGCTTGGGTTCGTAACAGAACACCGGGATTTCAACGTCGCCGAGCTTCGCCGCGTCCACCAGCATCATGTTTTCCGGCGCCTGCACTTCGCGGCCGTCGATCGAGAAGGTGATCGTCTGCGGTTGCGGTCTAGGCATCGAGCGCTCCCCGCCTGCCTGCCTGTGCCCCCGCAGGGGGTGCGCCCCCAACGGGGGTGTGCCCCGCCGCGGGGTACGCGGCGAGTGCGGCGCCGGAGGCGCCGGCGCCGCTCAGGCCCCTGCGCGCGCGGGCGTCCTCCATGTGCGCCTCGAGCTCCTCGCGGAACTTGGCGAGGATCGAGCCGATCGGCATGGCCATCGCGTCGCCCAGCACGCACAGGCAGTTGCCGATGATGTGCTCCTGTACGGAGGCCATGATGTCGAGGTCCATCGGCGTGGCCTCGCCTTCGTCGATGCGTTCGAGCATCTTCACCGTCCAGTTGGTGCCCTCGCGGCACGGCGTGCACTTGCCGCAGGACTCGTGGCGGTAGAACTTGGCGACCTTCATCGCCACCTCGAGAATCGGCGTCGAGTCGTCCACCACGATGATCGCTCCCGAGCCGAGCATCGAGCCCGCCTGTGCCAGCGAGTTGAAGTCGTAGGGAATGTCGAGGTCCTCGGCCTTCAGCACCGGTGCGGAGGAGCCACCCGGGAACCAGCACTTGACCTTGCGCCCATCCGGCGGGCCGCCCGCGAGCCCGTAGATGATCTCGCGTGAAGGGATGCCGAGCTCGACCTCGTAGTTGCCCGGGCGCTTGACGTGCCCGGACACCGACACGACCTTCGTGCCCGTGGAGGTCTCCACCCCCAGCTTCGCGTACTCCCCACCGCCCATCGCGATGATCGAGGGGACGGTGGAGAGGGTCTCGACGTTGTTGATCAGCGTGGGGCCCTGGTAGAGGCCCTGGATCGCCGGGAACGGGGGCTTCAGGCGCGGATTGCCGCGCTTGCCCTCGAGCGAGTCGAGCAGGCCGGTCTCCTCGCCGCAGATGTACGCTCCCGCGCCGCGGTGCACCACCAGCGAGACCGAATGCCCGGAGCCGAGCACGTCCTCGCCGAGGTAACCGGCGGCGCGCGCTTCGCGCAGCGCCTCGTCGAGGATGTCCGCCTGCAGCACGTACTCGCCGCGGATGTAGACGAAGGCGCGCCCTGTGCCCGCGGCGTAGGAGGCGATGACGATGCCCTCGAGCAGCGAGTGAGGCGTCTTCTGCATCAGTTCGCGGTCCTTGAACGTGCCCGGCTCGGACTCGTCGGCATTGCACACCAGGTACTTCTCCCTCGCGCCCTTCGGCAGGAACGAGACCTTCGTGCCCATCGCGAAGCCCGCCCCGCCGCGCCCGCGCAGCCCCGAGCTCTTGAGCTGCTCGAGCACCTCTTCGGGCGTCATCTGCAGCGCCTTGCGCAGCGACTGGTAGCCGCCGCGGCGCTCGTATACGTCGAGCGTGCACAGGCCCGGCTCGTCGATGTCGGTGAGCAGCAGCGTGCGGCGTTCGGCGCGAGCGTCTGCGGCCACGGGCCGGCGCGCGAGCTGCCTGTCGGGCAGCACCGGGCGCCCGGCGCGGGCATCGTCGAGCAGCTGGGGCACGTCGCCGGCGGTGAGCGGGCCGACGTACACGCCGTCGACGGATGCCATCGGCGCGATGTCGCACGCGCCGAGGCACTCGAACGAGCGCACGTTGAACTCGCTGGCGCCGTCGGGCGCCTCGTCCGCCGCGCGCTGGATCGCCGCGAAGAGCTCATCGGCGCCGCACAGCGAGCAGGAGATGTTCGTGCACACGTACACGCTGTGGCGAGGAACGGGGGAGGTCTCGAGCATGTCGTAGAAGGTGGTCACCGAGTCCAGATAGGCGGGCGTCACGCGCATCACGCACGCAACCTGCTCGATCGCCTCCGGCGAGCACCATCCGTACATGCGCTGGGCCGCCGCGAGCGCCGGCAGCGCGGCCGAATGGCGGTCGGGATACAGGGCCAGGTGCCCTTCGATCTCGGCGCGCAGGCCCTCGGGGACCTCCGGGGATGGGGACCCGCCCACCCCGGGGATCTCGGCGGGATCCTTCTCGAGGTCCACCGCCGCGTCCCAGCCCGGCACGCGCGAGCCGTGGGCAAAGCGCGGGACCTCCGTCATCGCGGGCACCACAGCTTCACAGTTTCACAGCCGGGGTAACGGGCTTGGGCAAAGCGCGGGACGCTCGTCATCGGTCGATGCCGCCGAGGATCGGATCGAGCATCGCCACGGTGGCGATCATGTCGGCGATGTAGTTGCCGCGGGCCATGTGCGCGAGCGCCTGCAGGTTGACGAAGCTCGGGTCGCGCATGTGCACGCGCGCGGGCTTGGAGGAGCCGTCCGAGAGCACATAGCAGCCGAGCTCGCCGCGGGGCGACTCGATCGGGTTGTACACCCCCCCGGGCGGCACCCGGAAGCCCTCGGTGACGAGCTTGAAGTGGTGGATCAGCGCCTCCATCGAGGTCGCGAGCTCGTGCCTCGGCGGCAGCGCGACCTTGCGGTCCTCCGTCATGTGTGCTCCTTCGGGGAGCCCGTCGAGCGCCTGCTCGACGATCTTCACCGACTCGTAGATCTCCGCCAGGCGCACGGCGAAGCGGTCGTAGTTGTCGCCCACTGTGCCAACCGGGATCTTAAAATCGAAATCCTCGTAGGAGCTGTACGGATCGGCCTTGCGCAGGTCCCACGGGTTGCCGGCGGCGCGCAGCAGCGGGCCGGTCACGCCCAGCGACAGCAGCGTGTCCGCGTCGAGCGGGCACGTGCCGCGCAGGCGCTGCAGGACGATCTCGTTGGCATTGAGGATCGCGCCGTACTCGTCCGCGCGCTTGGGCATCACCTTCAGGAACTCGCGCAGCTTGCGCTCGAATCCAGCGGGGATGTCCTCGATCACGCCGCCCACCTGGATGTAGCGGGTGTGCATGCGCTGGCCGGAGGACATCTCGAACAGGTCGAGAATCAGCTCGCGCTCGCGCAGGCAGTAGAGGAAGGGGGAAGACGCCCCCAGGTCGAGCGCGCTCGTGCCCAGCCAGATCAGGTGCGAGGCGATGCGGTTGAGCTCGAGA
>JASHYF010000176.1 GCA_030043235.1 Solirubrobacteraceae bacterium
ATACCGGAGGAGGCGCCGGTGACGGCGACTACCCTGCCTCCGAGATCCCCCGTCGGGGGCGATGCGGCGACGGCCATGCGCCGAGCTTAGCTGGCAGTGCTCAGAGAGACCCCGGCGGCTGCCGATATCCGCATCACGACGGCGAACAACGCTCTTTCCGCCCCGCCGGCGGGTTTTATCCGGCGCTCACGCGGGCACGGTAGAACTGACGCCGGGGGAAGGTAACCGCGTACAAGGCGTCGAACGAGCTACTGAGAACACGCCAAACGAACCCAGTATAGGACGAGCTTCATCGAGAATGGTTGACAACGCAACTATCGTGGCGTATAATTCCGACTCCAAGCATCGGATTAGAAGGACCGACATGCCAGACTCACCCACAGACACCACCACCACCATCACCCTCGACCCGGACACGGACGTGATCCTCGACCCAGAGGCCGAGGAGCTGCTCGCGGCATCCCCGGAGGGGGACGCCGAGCCTTCCGCTCCCGCCCCGGAGCGGCTGGACAGCCCGATCGAGCGCGTGGATGAGGATCCCACCCACCACTACTCCGCCGACTCGTTCATCCCGGAGTCGGTCGACCAGCTGCTCGCGCACTCGCGCCGCTACCCGCTGCTCACGCCCGCCCAGGAGATCGAACTGGCCAAGCGCATCGAGCGCGGCGACCTGCACGCGAAGGAACTGCTGGTCAACTCCAACCTGCGCCTGGTCGCATCCAACGCGCGGCGCTACCAGAACCAGGGCCTGCCCCTCGGCGACCTCGTGCAGGAGGGCATGCTGGGTCTGATCCGCGCGAGCGAGAAGTTCGACTGGCGCAAGGGCTTTCGCTTCTCCACGTACGCGACGCTGTGGATCCGCCAGGCGATTCAGCGCGGCCTGGAGAACTCCGGGCGCACCATCCGCCTGCCCGTGCACGTCGCCCAGCGCTCACGCAAGGTCGGGCGCGTGGAGCGCGAGCTGTCCGTGCGCCTCGGCCGCGAGCCCACGCTCGAGGAGCTCGCCAAGGAGACGGGCCTGCCGCTCGACCAGGTGGAAGAGGTGCGCCACCAGCGCGCCGCGCTGGTGAGCCTCGACCAGCAGATCGGCGAGGACGGCGACACCGCCCTCGGCGACCTCCTGCCCTCCGACGCGGAGGTGCCGGAGGAGACGGCCTGGGAAAACGAGCGCGAGCGCATCGTCCACCGCGCGATCTCACAGCTCCCGGAAACCGAGCGCAAGGTGCTGACGCTGCGCTTCGGCACCGGGCGCGAGGAGCCGCAGACGCTGACCGCGATCGGCAAGCGCCTCGGGTTCTCCGCCGAGCGGGCCTCGCAGCTGGAGCAGCGGGCGCTGAAGAAGCTCGCGGAGTCGCCGGAGCTGGCGGCGCTGCGCGAGGCAGCATAGACGTAGCCCACCCTCCCCCCTCCAGCAAGGCCCCGATCGGACGGTTCGACCGGGGCCTTGCTGTTCTTCCCCGCGCCGAAGCTCGCGATCGGCGAGCGCGCCGAGGCACTAGCCCCCTCAAAAACTTCCGACTAGCATGCGGGCCGTGACGGGCGGGTCACAGAAGTCGCTGTGGGAGCGCACCGTGGAGCTGACGATCGCACTCGGCGAACGCATCCTCGCGCCGGTGGAGCGCTTCATCGGCGAGCGTTCGCTGGTGGGCGACGCGACCTTCTTCCCGCTCGAGCGCTTCCCGTGGGTGGCGCACGTGGAGGACAACTGGACGGTGATCCGCGAGGAGGCCGAGCGGCTGCTGGAGGAGCAGGCGGAGCTGCCGAACTTCCAGGACATCTCCAGGGACCAGGTGGAGATCACCGCCGACGACCGCTGGAAGACGTTCTTCCTGTACGGATACGGCTTCGAAGCGAAGCTCGGCGTGCAGATGTGCCCGCGCACCGCGGCGCTGATGCGCGAGATCCCGGGGATGACCACGGCGATGATCTCGATCCTCTCGCCGCGCAAGCACATCCTCGACCACCGCGGCCCCTACAAGGGCGTGCTGCGCTACCACCTCGGGCTGGTCGTGCCGGCGGACGCACGGTCGTGCCGCATCCGCGTGGGCGAGGACGTCCGCCACTGGGAGGAGGGCAAGAGCATGATCTTCGACGACACCTTCAACCACGAGGTGTGGAACGACACCGACGAGACGCGCGTGGTGCTGTTCGTGGACGTGCTGCGCCCGCTGCCGTTCCCCGAGTCGGCGATCAACAGGGCGATCATCAGGGCGATCGGCTACTCTCCGTTCGTGCTCGACGCCAGGCGCAACCAGGAAGCCTGGGAACGGCGCTACCTGGAGCGCAAGCGTGCGCGCGAGAGCGCCGCGGCCGCGGGCAGCGGCGGGCACGGCGAGACGCAGCCCAGCCCTGCCGGGCACACGACCGCCTGATCGCCGATGTCCGCGCCCGAAGAGGAACGTGACGTCGCCGAGCTGGCGCGCGCGGCGGCGGCGCCGTTCCTCGACGAGCTCTACGCGAGGCTCACCGTCACGCTCCGCGACCCCGATCGAATGGCCATCGAAAGCGCGCTGCTGAAGGCCTTCCTGGGCGGCATGCAGGCCGGCAGCGGCGAGACCGCGGAGGCCGTTCTCGAGCAGCGCGGCCAGCCGAGGCTCGGCTTCTACGGAGCGCCGATGCGCCCGTCCACGGATGAGGAGCTGCCGATCCCCCATCTGGACCCGTGGGCCGAGCGCTACGGCACGGGCGCCCCTAGCGGCAGCGGCAGCTCGCGCAACGATCGGAAGTAGGGCCAGCGAGGGCGCCGGCGCGCTCCGGCTAGACGGAAGCTAGACGCTCGACACGCTGAGGCCGGTGCCCTGCAGCAGCGTGTTGGCCTTCGCGTTCAGCACGGTGAACTCGCCCGTGAGGATGAGCACGCCGAGTGCGATCATGACGACCCCGCCGACCGCGATGACCACAGGAAAATGGCGCTTGACGATGGCCAGCGCGCCCATCATGCGCTCGAACGCGAGCGCGATCGCGAGGAACGGGATCGCGAGGCCAGCGGAATAGAAGGCCAGCAGCAGCGCGCCGTGCGCGGCCGAGCTGGAGATGGCGGCCTGCGTGAGGATCGCGCCGAGGGTGATGCTCGTGCAGGGCGTCCACGCGATCGCGAAGGCCGCGCCGGCGACGAGCGGGCCGCCGCGCCCAGCCAGGCGCAGCAGCGACTGCGAATGCCACTCGCGGTTCAAAAGGCGCACGAACGGCGTGGCGAGGAAGGCCACGCCCATCAGTACGATCAGCACGCCGCCGACGCGCTCGAGCGTCAGTTTGTGGGTGGCGAGCGAGGAGCCGATGGCGGTGGCGCTCAGCCCGAGCAGGATGAAAATGGCCGAGAAGCTCGCGATGAACAGCAGGCTGGGCACGAGCACCCGGCGCGCTCCCACGCCCTCGCGCAGATCCGCCGGCGTGACCCCGATGACCGTCGACAGGTAGCCGGGCACGAGCGGCAGGACGCACGGCGAGAGGAACGACACGAGCCCGGCGGCCAGCGCGACCGGTATGCCGACGCCGGTGGCGGCGTCGGAGGTGCTCGCGAGAAGCGACGGCAGCGCGCTCATGGTTGGACGGGATCGCGCATCGGCGCGCGCTGGGCGGCTCGCAGCTCGGTCACTTCGCGCTCGAGGCGCGCCACGCGCTCGCACAGCTCGGCCCACTCGGCGAGTGCCGGCACGCTCTGCTCTGGTCCACCGGACTGGCCGTTGGCCGGCGCGCCGCCGCTGAGGCCCGCCACCCTGCTCGCGTCGTCTTCCTCGCTCCCGGGGCCCTCCTCGCGCCCGTTGCCTTCCCCGTCGGCACCAGCCTCCCCTCCATGCCCGGCGGGGACCGCGGCCGGCGCCTGCTGCTGCGCCTGCAGCAGCTGTGCGTAGCGCTCCTCCTTGTGCCCAGGCCGGCGCTCCAGCCGCGCCACCAGCTCGCGCTCGATCAGGCGGCCGAGCGTGTCGTGCACGCCGGCCAGGTCCGCGAACGAGTGCATGCGCTCCGTGCGCTGCTTGAGCTCGCCCGGCGTCTGCGCCCCGCGCAGCATGAGCACGCACATCACCGCCTGCTCGTCGGCGCTCATCGGCAGCGCGTCGGCGAGCAGGTGGCGATACTTGGCCGCGCGGCTGCCGGCTCCGCTGGCCAGCCGCACGAAGCCGCGGCGCTCGAGACGGTGCAGCGCGTCGCGGATGACGGCCTCGTCGTACTCGACCACGGGGTCGCGGTTGGTCGACTGGTTGCACGCCAGCCGCAACGCGTTCAGCGACAGCGGGTAGACGTCGGGCGTGGTGCGCTGCTTCTCCATGAGGCAGCCGAGCACCCTCACCTCGCTTGCGCCGAGATCGAAGCTCATCGACGTGAGCGTAACCCAACCGGACCGCCACACCGTCCGGCCGGAGCCCGCTCGTTCCGCTCGAGCAGCGACTCTGTGGCGCGGGCGCGCCGCTAGAGCGAAGTTGTCAGCCGCGACTTCGGGCTAGAGTCAGTGCGTGAGCGCCCAGCCCTTCGCCCAGGGACACGACGGCGGCGAAGGTCGGCGCCGCCAGCGCCAACCGCTGCGCCCGGAGGACATTCCCGACGGGGCGGGTGGGCACGTATCCCTGCGGCGCATCGGCAGGCTGTTCATCCCCTACCGGCTGCGCCTCGGCAGCCTGCTCGGCCTGATCGTGCTCGGCTCGGTGCTGAGCGTCGCGCAGCCGTTCCTGCTGCGCGAAGCTGTGGACGGCGGCATCGTCAAGCACAACCTCACGCTGCTGAGCTGGGTGGTGGGCGGCATGATCGCGCTGGCGATCATCAACGGCGTGATCGGCGTGGCGCAGACGTGGATCTCGAACCAGGTGGGCCAGCGTGTGATGCACGACCTGCGCGCGGCGGTGTTCGCGCACCTGCAGCGCATGTCGCTGGCGTTCTTCACGCGCACGCGCTCGGGCGAGGTGCAGGCGCGCATCGCGTATGACATCGGCGGCATCGACAGCGTCGTCACGAGCACCGCCACCTCGACGGTGTCGACGGTCGCGACGGTGACCGCGACGGTCGCGGCGATGTTCGCGCTCAGCTGGCGGCTGACGGTGTTCTCGCTGATCCTGCTGCCGTTCTTCGTGTGGCTGACGCGCCGGGTGGGCAACGAGCGCCGGCGCATCCAGGCGGTCACGCAGGGGCGCCTGGCGGACATGTCGACGCTGGTGTCCGAGTCGCTGTCGGTGTCGGGGATCCTGCTGGGCAAGACGATGGGCCGCTCGCGCGAGCTGGCCGAGCGCTTCGCGGCGGAATCGAGCGAGGTGGCCGACTTGGAGGTGCGCTCGCGCATGGCCGGGCGCTGGCGCATGTCCTCGGTGCAGATGGCCTTCGCGATCATGCCCGCGGCGATCTACTGGTATGCGGGCTTCAACATCGTGTACGGCCACCATCCGATCTCGATCGGCACGGTCGTCGCCTTCACCACGTTGCAGACGCGCCTGCTGTTCCCGATGCAGCAGTTGTTGGGCGTGGGACTGGAAGCGCAGACCTCGCTGGCGCTGTTCGCGCGCATCTTCGAGTACCTGGACGCGCCGATCGACATCGTCGAGCGCCCGGGCGCGCGCGCCTTCGGCGACGTGAGGGGCGAGGTGAGCATGGAGGACGTGTGGTTTCGCTATGCCCCGGGCTCGCCGTGGACGCTGCGGGAGATCAACGCCGAGATGGCGCCCGGCACGCGCACGGCGCTGGTGGGCGAGACCGGCGCCGGCAAGACCACGCTCGCCTACCTGGTGGCGCGACTGTACGAGCCCCAGCGCGGGGCGGTGCGCATCGACGGCGTGGACGTGCGCGACGCGACCATGGAGTCGCTGGCGGCGACCGTGGGGCTGGTCTCGCAGGAGACCTACCTGTTCAACGCGTCGATTCGCGAGAACCTGCGCTTCGCCAACCCGCAGGCGAGCGATGAGGAGATAGAAGAGGCGGCTCGCGCGGCGCAGATTCACGGCCTGATCTCCTCGCTTCCGGACGGCTACGAGACGCCGGTGGGCGAGCGCGGATACCGCTTCTCGGGCGGGGAGAAGCAGCGCATCGCGATCGCGCGCACGATCCTGCGCAACCCGCCGGTGCTGGTCCTCGACGAGGCGACCTCCTCGCTGGACAACGAGACCGAGCGCGCGGTTCAGCAGGCGCTCGACGAGCTGGCCCGCGGGCGCACCACGATCGCGATCGCCCACCGCCTGTCCACCATCCGCGACGCCGACCAGATCCTGGTGCTGGACGCCGGGCGCATCGTCGAGCGCGGCACGCACGAGGAGCTCGTGCAGCTGGGCGGACGCTACGCGGCATTGCTCAGCGGCGCGAGTGTCGGGGAGGAGCCGGTCGTCTCGTCTTAGGCGACGCCGTCGATGTTCAAGCGCACGTAGTCGACGGTGACGGGCTGCTCGAGCAGTGCGAGCACCTCGTCCATGAACGACTCGCGCAGCTCCCCGGGCAGCTGCTGCACGTGCGGGCCGAGCACGATCGTGGAGAGGAACTCGCGTGGCGCCTCGGGCTGGCGCGGCGCGGGCGTGAGCCAGCAGCGCGCCTGCGCGAAGCCGCCGGCGAGCAGGCGCTCGCGCGTTCGCTCGGGCCCGGCGTAGTTCCACGGCGGCTGCCAGTCACGGAAGCTGCGCGCGTAGGGTTCGCGGGCGAGCACCGTGCGCACCCTGCCGCGCAGGATCTCGATGTTGCCCTCTCCCCCGCACTGCGCGACCAGCCTTCCGCCGGGGCGCAGCGCGGCGCGCAGGCGCGCGAACAGCCGCTGGTGATCGGCGATCCAGTGGAAGGTGGCGGTCGAGAGGATCGCGTCCACGGGCTTCTCCAGCTCGAGCGCGAGCAGGTCGGCGACGCGCAGGTCGGCGTCCGGCCCGAGCCGGGCGCGCGCGGCGTCGATCATCGAGGGCGACTCGTCCACGGCGATCACGTGCCCGTGCGGCAGTCGCTCGATCAGCGCCGCGGTCACGCGCCCGGACCCGCAGCCGGCGTCGAGCACCGTCTCCTCGCCGCTCAGCTCCAGTCGCTCGAGCACCTCGAGCGCGAGCGCCTCCATGGTGGCGGAGATGCGGTCGTAGCTCGCGCCGTCCCACTCGCGTACTGGCATACGTCTGTAAGCTATCACATACGAGTCGCTCAGCGCTCCCGCGCATCTGCTTCCAGCCGATCGAGTGCGTGGAGGATTCGCCGCGGCAGCTCGGAGCGCTCCATGCGGTAACCCGCCCAACGGTCGCTCGACGCCGGCGAGGCGGATGCGGCGAACCGGATTCGTGCGCGCTGCGTATCACCGAGCATCTCATCGAAGTCGAGGCTGGGGACCAGCCACACCGGTCCATAGTCGGCGAACGGGGCGTCGACCGCCACGAACAGGAGGAACAGATCGGGCCGCGCGCGGAATGTGGCTCGCCGCACGTTCGTGACGAATTTCTCGCCCTCGCGCATCACGTTGGCAGACCACGAGCGACTCTTGATCTGCACCGCCAGCGTCGCAGGGCGATCACGGCGATGGAACACGAGGTCCACGCCCTCGTCATCGACCATGTTCGTGGAGACGTTCAACTCGAAATTGCTGGCGAGCATGCAGGTGGCGGCGATCAGGTACTCGACCGCCGTGCCCTTGCGAGCCGCGTCTGCGTGTCTGGTCTCCTCTCCACCCTCTGCTCTATGGGTCTTGCGAAGCAGTCGGAGGTATCGCTCGACCGGCGCGCCGGTGTCGATCTCGCGCGCCTTCTCGATCGCCCATTCAGCGACCTCCGGCTCGCCCGCTCGCAAAGCGATGTCCGCACACGCCAGATACGCACCGGCTCCCGACCATTCTCGATCTCCGGCCTGCTCGCCGACGCGGATTGCGCGCCTGATATAGACGAGCGCCAGATCCGGCAGGCGTAGCCGGTCAAGCGAGGAGGCGAGGTTCCAGGGATAGGCAGGCTCGTCGGGATCGTCCTCCATCGCCCTCGTGTACAGGCTCAAGACCATCTGCAGATCGTCGCTCTCGCGGAACTTCCGCGCGACTCGCGCGTTTGGCCACTTGCCGGCGACGAGGTAGCCACCGAGGATCGCCTCCGCCTCGTCGACGAGCTGAGACGCGCGCTCGACTTTCACGGAGCTATCCGCGCTTGCGGGGCTTTTTGCCGCCTGCCTCGTTGTACTGGTTGCGTTGCTCGTCGTCGAGCCTTTCCCATAGCTCCTGCCGCGCGGTAGCTCGTGCGCCACGATGCGCGTCCAAGCGGCCTCCAGTTTGCCAACCATGTCGCATACGCGCCAAGCCTGGCCGGTCTCTGGATCCAGACCGGCCGGGTCGCGCCAGTTGGTCGCGCGTGCATCTCCCATGCGCGGCCACGCCACACAGGCCCTGGGATGCCCGAGCGGCGCTCGGGATGGTCACTCGGCCCGAGCAGCCAGCTCGGCGATGATGCGCGAGACCTGCCCCCCCTGCCAGGCAAGCGGCGAGGAGCCCTCGTGCTCGACGAACAGCTTCGCGCCGGGGATCGCGCGCGCATAGCGCTCGCCGACGGCGAGCGGGTGGCGCGGGTCGGCTTCGTCGCGGCTGGCGATGACGGCCGTGGGGGCGGCGATGGTGGCGAGCTCGGCAAGCTCGAGGAATGGCCTGGAGCGCGGGACGGCTTCGAGCGCGTCGGCGACGGCCTCCGGGTGCTCGTGTGCGGCCATGCGCTGGCGCACGACGGTGAGGACGGTCGCGCGTATGGACTCGGGAAGCCTGTCTATCTCGTACGCGCCGAGGAAACCCTCGACGCCGCCCTCGCGCAGTCCCCGCGCGAGCGCGTCCCAGCCGGCGAGCAGCGTCTCGGTGCGACGCACTCCGGGGTAGTAGGCGGGGGTGATGATCGCCAGCGCGGCGACCCGCTCGGGGTGATCCAGGGCGAAGCGCACGATCGTGTGCGCGCCCATCGACACGCCGGCGAGCAGCGCACGCTCGACGCCGGTGGCGTCGAGGACCGCGCCGAGGTCGCCGGCGAGGCGCTGATAGGCGTAGCGAGAGGAGCCGCCGTCAACGCGCGCGCTCTCCCCGGCGGGTATCTGCGCCTGCTCGGTGTCGCTCGCCGGCGGCGTGGAGCGCCCGTGCCCGCGGGCGTCGTAGGCGATCACGCGGTGGCCGGAGCGCTCGAGCGCGCGCGAGCCGTGGACGACGTAGCGGCGCGTGGCGGTGAGGCCGTGCAGCAGCACGACCGCCTGACCGCTGCCGGCTTGTTCGCCGGAGAGCATCACGCCGTCGGCGCTGGCGAGGTTCAGCTCGCGCCGGCGCGGCTCGGGCTCGCTGGTCGTGCCGCTGGTCGTGCCGCGTCTCGTGGCGGCCGGTTCAGGCATAGGCGCCGGCGTGCGCCAGCATCAGCTCGGCCGAGCGCTGCGGGCGCTCCCAGAAGAACAGGTGCCCGACGTCGTCGAATAGCTCCAGGCGCGCGCCCGGGATGCGCTCGGCGACCATGCGCCCGTTCTGCACGGGCAGGATCTCGTCGGCGGTGCCGTGCATGACGAGCGTGGGCAGCGCGATCGCGCCCAGGCGCGCGGAGGTGTCGTGCTCGTAGATCGCGCGCGCGTGCTCGGCGATCACCTTGACGGCGACCGCGCGGCGCATGGCGATCTCGTGGAAGCGCGCCCACGCCTGCTCGTCGGCTGCGAACTGGCTCGACACGTTGACCTCCCAGGAGACGCGGATCGCGCGCTCGCGGTCGCCGGAGGTGCGTGCCTCGGCGAGCGCCCGCGCGATCTCGGGGGCCATCAGCGCGCTGCCCGGTCCGCCGCAGTAGGTGCACCCGAGCGTGAGCGTGTGTATGCGCTCCGGGTGCGCGAGCGCGAGCTCCTGGGCGATCATGCCGCCCATGGAGATGCCGAGCACGTGCGCGCAGTCGATCTCCAGCGCGTCCAAGAGGCCGGCGGCGTCCTCGGCCATCTGGCGGATCGTGACCTGGCCCTCCAGGCGGCTGCTCGCGCCGACGCCGCGATGGTCGTAGACGATCGTCTCGAGCTCGCCTCGCAGCGCCTGCAGGAACGGCTCGCCCCAGGTGAGGGCGGTGCCGCTGAGGCCCATGATCATGAGCAGCGGCGGGCCGGCGCCGGCGCGCTCGTAGTCGAGCTCGACCTCGCCGACTGGGACGACAGTCATCGCGCGATCGTATAGGGCTCGCTGCACATGAGGCTGGCAGCGGGGACCGCGGGCCCGCTAGAGCGGCAGCGCGAGCTGGTCCTCGGGCTCGGGGGCGCCGCCCGCGCGGCGAGCCCGACCGCTGCCGCCCGCACCGTCGCCGCTGTGCAGCCCGGCGACGCGCACGCCCAAGAGGCGCACGGGCCGCGGCGGCGCGTACTCGCGCAGCAGCTCGAGCGCGAGCGCGCTCACGAGCTGCGCGTCGCAGGTGGGCTCGGCGAGGGTGCGCGCGCGCGTGACGGTGGTCCAGTCGTCGAGGCGCACCTTGATCGCGATCGTGCGCCCGCGCCGCTCGCGCGCGGCGAGGCTCGCGCACAGCTCCTGCGCCATATGCGCGAGCGCCGCCTGCATCGCGGAGGCGTCGCTGATGTCGGCGTCGAAGGTGCGCTCGCGCGATTCGGAGACGACCTTGTGGGCGGCGCCGACCTGCCCGTCCGCTTCGAAGCGCGCGCGCCGGCGCAGCTCGCGCCCGAGGTTCGCGCCGAAGCGCTCGGCGAGCAGCTGCTCGGGCGCACGCGCGAGCGCGCCGAGCGTGGTGAGGCCGAGCTCGGACAGGCGCGCGGCGGTCTTCGGCCCGATGCCCGGCACGAGCGCGGGCGGCGCGGCGGCGAAGCGCGCGCACGCCTGCCGGCGATCGAGCACGACGAAGCCCGCGGGCTTCTCGGCGTCGGAGGCGACCTTGGCGACGAGCTTGTTCGGCCCGATGCCCACAGAGCAGGTGAGCTGCGTGGCGGCTTTGATCTCGGCGACGAGCCGGCGCATGGCCGCGCGCGGCGAGAACAGGCCCTGCAGGTCGAGGTAGGCCTCGTCGAGGCCGACCACCTCCACGCGCTCCACGTGCGCGCGCACGATCCCCATCACCTGCTTGGAGACCTCGCGATACGTTGCGAAGTCGGGCGCCAGCACGACGGCCTGCGGGCACAGCCGCCGCGCGCGCGAGGCGGGCATGGCCGAGCCGACGCCGAAGCGCCGCGCCTCGTAGCTGGCGGTGGTGACGACCGCGCGGGGACTCGAGCCGGCGACGATCACCGGCAGCCCGCGCAGCTCGGGATGGCGGCGCAGCTCGATCGAGACGTAGAAGGCGTCGGCGTCCAGGTGCGCGACGCGCAGCGCTTCCTCCGGGGTGGACACGGTTCGCCGAATCTAGCGCCCGTGGCGGCGCCCTCGACTCATGCGCACGTCCCTGTGATCCTGTGAAGCTGTGAAGCACCGCCGCAGCCCGGGCCGTCCCCGCGAGCCATGCGATGTAGCATCGCGGGACGGATTCCTACCAGTACAGTGACTACCACTAGTCGAAAGGGAGCGCGGTGGCCGAGCGTGGGCAGCTGATCACAGAAGTGGACTTCATCGGCGTGCCGACCCGCGACCTGGAGGCGGCGGTGCGCTTCTACGGCGAGACGCTCGGCCTGCGCCGCTCGGTGTACAAACCCGACCGCAACTACGCGGAGTTCGAGACGGGCAACGTGACGGTGAGCGTGTACGACCCCACGCGGATGGGGATGGAGCACCACGCGAACGTGAACCCGAACGCGCTGCACGTGGGCGACGTGGCGCAGGCGCGCGCGACGCTGGAAGAGCGCGGCGTGGAGTTCAACGGCGAGACGCTGGACACGGGCGTGTGCCACATGGCGTTCTTCGCCGACCCGGACGGCAACGCGTGGATGCTCCACCACCGCTACGCCCCGCGGGCAGCTGAGGGTTGACCCATGAGACACTCGTGAAGCCGTGTTGCAGTAGGCTGCGCCCGGAGAGCGCATGGACCTGACCTTCAACGAGCAGGAGACGGCCTTCCGCGACGAGCTGCGGGCGTGGCTGGCGGACAACCCGCCGGAACCCAAACCCCCGGCGGACGCGGGCGACTACGCGCAGTTCGCGTGGCGGCGCGACTGGCAGCGGCGGCTGTATGAGGGGGGCTGGGCGGCGCCGGCGTGGCCGACGGAGTACGGCGGGCGCGGCGTGACGCAGACGGAATCGGCGATCTACTTCGAGGAGCTGGGGCGCGCGCGGGTGCCGTTCGCGGCGAACACGCTGGGCCTGCTGCTGGGCGGCCCGACGCTGATGGTGTGGGGCACGGACGAGCAGAAGGAGCGCTACCTGCCGCCGATCCTCTCGGGCGAGGAGATCTGGTGCCAAGGCTTCTCCGAGCCGGACGCGGGCTCTGACCTGGCGTCGCTGAAAACGAAAGCGGTGAAGGACGGCGAGGAGTGGCTGGTGACGGGCCAGAAGGTGTGGACGAGCGGCGCGCAGTACGCGAAGTGGTGCATGCTGGTGGCCCGCACGGACTCGGAGGTCGCAAAGCACAAGGGCCTGACGTACTTCCTGATGGAC